>CAZDNQ010000144.1:0-10071 GCA_964506605.1 uncultured Victivallis sp.
GACGGAGGAATCCCTCCAAAACCTATTCTTGAAGTTTATTTAGGACAGTAATGATGTCAGATATTTTTCCATCCATTTCGGCATAACGCTTGGGCCGGTCCTCGGGAAGCTCCTGCAGATATTCGCGCTCTGGGCATTTACGATAATCGTGCCGCGCTTCTCCAGGCATCTGTGCCTTCTCATAGTCTTACTGAACGTGATGGCGTTCTTCGCCAACTGCTGGGTCGCCTGGAAACACTTGTGAGAACCTCGTGCAGCGCAGGCGCCTGTCACGCCGTACGTCCGGACCCTGTATTCCTCTTTGACATCACTGAATGTCCGCAGGCCGGACATCTCTCTATTTCAACGAGCTTGTTTAGGTATTCCTGCACTGCTGCCACGAATGTGGCGTGGCTCCATGTCAGCGGTGAAACTGAGAGCGGGGAGTTGTCAAGAGGATTTACCTGTTCGGCCAGGACACCGCTCGGAAGCGCGTGATCCGAAACCCATTCCATGATCGCCATCGCCTTCTCGAGATCCTGCTTCGTCCTGCTGTTCGCTATATGGTACTGCGCCAGCCAGAGTGTTGTCACGAACCAGGGGTTTCCGGGGACGGACTCCGTGATCCGGTAATACTGGTCGTCCTCATATCGCGCAATACCTCCGACCTGTGTCTGGCACCAGAGTTTTTCATGGACCTGTTGCATGGTATTCCGGACCTTTTCATCGTCTGCAGGGAAGGCTCCGAAGGCGAATATCCCGTAGAGGCTCGCGTCGATGGTGTCGTCGATCTCCGGCTTGTCGCCGGTGCCATAGCCGATCATCCTGCAGAAGCGTTTCTTCTCAGGCAAGTAGAGATGTTTGACCATCGCTTCCTTAAGTTCGGCTGCGCCTTCGGAGTACTCATCGGACAAATCAGTTTCCCCGAAGAGTCCGGTGAAATTGGCTGCGGCGACAAGGCCGCCGTAGACTGTTGAAGCGGTGAAGGTCAGGACGCCATGCCTTTCCTCCCAGAGATCATAGCTGGGCAGGGGCAGGTGGGTTCTGGTGTCCCTGTAGTTCATGAGGAAGTCCGCGGCATTCTTTATGAGCGGCTTGTAGAGCGGCTTTATGAATTCCAGATCCCTGTAGATTTTAAAGTGGTTCCATAATGACCATAGGACCAGGGCGGTCTCATCCTCCTGTATGGGCAGCTGACGCTTTTTCCCCTTTGACCAGGGATGCCATGAGCTCCCCGGCATTCCCGTAGGGGTGAACTTGTGCTGGAGATAGCCGTCCTTCTCTATGATTCCCGCGCATAGGTTGAAGAAGCGCGTGCTGATCTCCGGATAGCCGGCCATGTCGAACGCATATGCGGCAAGCGAGGCGTCGCGGGGCCACATGTAGCTGTATGTGTCGCGGTTGAAGTGGATGACATCCGAGTCGTTCGCCGCTATAATGCTGCCGCAGTTGTCGATCTGAGTCCGGGAGATCAGAAGACTCCGCCTGTAGAGCCTTGCTATCTTCGCGGGCAGGAGCCCGAAATTGAGGTTCTCCTTGTCCACCCAGAGCTTCCAGTAGTCGATGGTGCGCCTGCAGATGTTCTCCGGCTTCCTCCTGCGGACGAGCTCATCGAGCTGGCATACTTCCTTCCAGTTCCTGCCTGCGCAGATCCAATAGTAGCATGTCTCCTTTTCCCCGGAGGCTATGCGAAGGTGTATGCCGGTCACTGAATCGACCGCGCCCTGCGCGATGAGATTGCCGCTGAGAACTCCGTCCTCCGCGTCCTTCCAGGTTCCTTCCTGCCCGGGAACCTCCTTGTTGCCTGTCGCGAAGTGGTCTATTCCGTATTTCTTGTTCGCAAGGATGTTCATCAGGAAATACCGCTCGCCCTTGTAATGGAGCAGGCAGTTGTTTTCGGGGCGGAAAGCTGCGGTGTCCCCTATCTTGTTCCCGCTTATCCTGAAATCCTGGGCTATGAAAATGCGGATGTCGGCGGTCCTGTCCGAGGTGTTTTCAACGGAGAGCTTTCTGACATATATGTCCTCGTGGAAGTCGACGATGTCGTTGGCGGTGATCCTTATCTTCAGCCGGTCATTTGAAAGCGAGACATTGGTTGCGAGCGTGTCGTCAAGGTAGTTGGTGGAGACTTCCCATCCGTTCGGAATCCAGCTGAACGAACCATCCACCCATGCGCCAAGGCGGAAAGGCCTTCCTTTCATGTGGTTTTCCTCGCCGACATGCGGGAAGCAGAACTCGCGCAGGAGATAGTCCCTGTCGAATGCAATCAGGATCCTGCCGTTCCCTATTGGTATGTCGCGTGGCATGACTCTCCCTTGCTTTATCCTTCACGGCTCTGTCACGGGGCCAATTCAGATAATATCCCGCAATCCGATGTTCCTTGCTCGATAGCGGTCGTTCAATTTGCCTGCGGCTGCTCCAGCCTAGAACTGTGGAGCGAGCTTCCTGGCTTTCTCCTGGGCCGAGGCGATTGCCTTTTCCTGGAGCTCCACGCCCATGCCCATGGGTTCGGCATTTATGAAGGTGATGTCGTTGATGCCTGTAAATCCGAATACGAAGCGGAGATATGGCTCCTGGAAATCGGCTCCTTTTGCATCAGCGGAACTGTAATCTCCGCCACGGCTTGTAATTACCATCATCTTCCTTCCTTTTGCGAGTCCTTCGGATCCGGCGGAAGTGTAGCGGAAGAGATATCTCGGTTGGACTATCACATCTATATAATGCTTCAGTGTGTATGGGATCCCGAAGTTCCACATCGGAGTGCTTATCAATACCGCATCGGACGAAAGGAAGCGCTCAATTTCAGAAATGATGTCCCGCCACGATTCCTTCATGTCGCCATAGAGGTCCTTCCCGCTGAGGAGCACATATTTGCCGTCTACTCTCTTCACCGTGAGGGAAGGGAGCTCCTCCCTGGTGAGATCAAGTTCTTCAACGACCCAGTCAGGATGGCTTTCCCTGAAGGCGTCCAGGAAGACGCCTGACACCTTGAGAGTGCTGGATTCGTCCCCTCTCGGCGTTGCGATGACGTGCAGAAGTTTTTTCATGGAAGGTTTCTTTGTCCTTGATTAAGATACTCACAATATATCATTGATTTCCATAAAATAGCAGGAAATCCTGTGCAGTTCAAAGGATGCTCTAGTAGGTATATCCCTATTTCTACTTCACGAATCCGGCACCGACTACATTGATCTTCCTGCCGTTTGCAAGCGTGACAGTAAACGTCTTCGCCGACGTGTCGGAATATTTCCCGTCCTCCACGAAACTGGCCTCGCCTGCCGCGATATCCGCAAGGAGTTCGAGCTGTTCGCAGGCGAGAAGCGAGATATTGTAGTTTTTGTCGGAGGATTCATCCGGATTGCTCAGCGAAGTTACGGCAATTATTCCAATCTTGCCATCTGCCATATCCGCTTCCTGTGTGTCGTCAATAAGTCCAAGAAGTTTTAGTTTAGCAACTATTCCAGCCTTCTTCGAGTCCTCCACATGCACGACGAATGGAACCGCCGATAGTGCGGAATACACAGTCATGTCGTTACCGACTCCTGCACCCTCGACACCGTAGAAGAACATGTAAAGACCTTCATCGAGCTTGCCGGCCAGCTGTGTGTCGTCCTTCGCCTTGACAAGCGTGCTTTCGACCCATTTCGCCGCATAGATGCCGTCTATGGCGTCATCGTCCCATCCATTCCTGGTGTCAAGGAAATTCTGTAGGCCCTGCACGTCTGCTGCATCCGCGACTGGAGCAGGTTTTGCAGGAATGTATGCGGACATATCGAAGAATCTGTTATCCTCAAGGCACCCCTTTCTTGAGGCAACAGTATGGCTCGCAGTGCCTTTTGCCGCATCTGGCATTTCAGTGAAGAAGAAGTCGAACGTGTGCTCGCCCTCTGATTTGATCAGATCCGAATATTTGAAGAAGCCGCTTGCATCAGTCCTGTTGAGCACAGTCGTCAGCCCCGTGATCGGATTCCTTGCCTTGACAATCATTCCAGGAATTCCAATCCCATCACTGTCGACCACCTGGCCTTTGAAATTCGCCTTATATGGAACAGAAAGGTCGTTTGAAGGAACCTGCTTCAGGACGATGTCGGTTACGGAATAGCAATTGACAGTCACTGTCACATCAGCGTATGCTGTCCTGCCATACAGGAGGATGTACCATGTGCCCTGTACAGGGTTGGTCGCAGTCAATCTCTTTCCGCCTGCGATTTCAAGGCCTTTTGCATTGTAGGATGACAAGGAAGGATATGATGCGAACTTCGCATAAAGATCGCAGTCATTCCCGCCGGAAGTTCCGCTCAGCGTGATTATGAGCCTTGTAGTATCTTTCGGCACTTCGACTGCATAAAACTTGAAGCTGCCTTCCGCACCGTCTGCCGTTGAACTGCCACCGTCGGAGATGTCATTGCTGGTGCCCTTCGCATGGCCTGACTTGGGTTTGCTTAGCATGCTTGTTGCATCGGCAGTATCGTTGTTGGCCTTGACCCAGTACCAGTATTTTGTGTCTGGAATGACAGTCATATCATCAAAGCAAGTGCTTGCGGTAGTGGCGATCGGCGTCGACGTTGCAAACTCCTTCACGGTATTCCTGTATATCTTGTAGTTTTCGGCAAGATCAACGGCTGACCATGTTATCCTTACAAAACCGAATTCCCCCTTGCTTACATGTCTAATTATCGGGACCGTGAGCTTTGCGACATTTGGGAAATGATATCCAGAATCAGAAGGACTGAAAAGGCTCGTGTAGCTGTCCTTATATTTCGCCTTTGCCTTGTAATAGTATGAAGTTCCGGCAACGGCGCTTGTATCATCATAGAAAAGATTCGCCCCGGCATTAAATATAGTTTGTTCCTGCGAACACTGCTTGTCGGTGTAGCGGTATACGTCGTACCCGGTGGCCCCTGCAACGGCCGACCAGTTTATCCTGATTTTATCGAATACCGTTCCATTGCTCGCCTTTAGTGACGATGGGCCTTTGGAAGACAGGAAGCCGGCACCTGCTCTGCTAGGAAGTTCGGATGCTCCGCTTTCGTTATATGACTTCACCCAGTAATAATACTTCGTCTCAGGAACCGTGTTGAGGAGGTCGTCGCCAGGATCATCATAGAGGTAATAGATATAAGTTGTCTTTGTGCCGTCACTTGCGGTAATAAAGGTCTTTTTCATGCTTTCATACGGTACGTCGGCTATTTTCGATGATGAACTGAAGTCATCAGCCGTATTCCTGTAGACCTCGTAGCTTACGGCACCTTTCATCTTCGGCCAGCTTACGCGGATCTTGTTAAAGAACGTTCCGTCGGAAACTGTGATTGCAGAAGGTGGTGGAGGAAGCTCGGACAGATATCCTGAATTATATGCACTGAACTCACTGACCCCGGCCGCATTCTTTGCTTTGATGCAGTAATAATAAATCTTGTTCAATTCGAGACCTGAGACATCTTCAAACGTATTGTCGGAAACTTCTCCTATCAAGTCTCCTGGCTCCGGGCTTGACTCAGGTGTCTTCCGTGATTCCACCCTGTAAACCTCATAGCTAGTTGCCCCGCAGGACGCTGTCCAGTTAAGAAGTATTCGATCATCGAACATGCCGTCACTGGCGATTAATCCGGTTGGTGTCGGTGGAGCTCTTTGGAAATATCTTGCTGTAAGGGTTACATCGGCATAAGTTCCATCAAGGATAATCGTATAGTCTCCGCCAGCGGGATTTTCAATGCGTACAATTTCATTGTTGGAGGCATTTGCTGAAATTCTCCTCAAATCGCCAGGCCCTTGGACTTCAAGGTCGCAATCTCCAGTTCCGCCGGAAGTTGAAACTTCAAGCAGGATCTGATCCGCAGGGATATTTATTGTGAATTTATTCGCAGTTTCATCATCGCCATCTATTCCATCTATATCTGAACCGCTTCTGAGTACGGGAGAAAAATTGGGATCATATGCTCCTATTGCCCTTAATCCTGAAGAGGTACGCAAGTAACCTCTTTGATCGGTATCCGGGCAGTCATTCCAGTTGCCGCCTGCGGACTGGGGGATCGCGACGGCGGAACTGCAGACGGGGATTGAACATGTCTTCGTTGCACCGCCGTGGTTTGCCAATGTGCCAAGAGATGGATTCTCGGTGATTATATTTGTTCCATCAGGATATCCGCCCTGGATAACGCAATATGATACCTCCGGCAAGGATGAATCATCATAGTTGTATATCTGAGGAACATCTTGAGTGTTCCCCCATAATATTGTGTTCTTGATCACCGGAGACGAGGAGTGGTTATATATTGCTGCGGCTACCTTGCCTGAGTTGTTCTTGAATGTACAATTGATAATTGTCGGCGAGGATGTCCACCAGTTCTCCATCCCGCCCCCGCCATAGATTGAGGCAGAGGAATTTTCATGGAAGGTACAATTAATCAGCGTCGGAGAGGTGTAGCCTCGGAAAGAGGAATCATTGTTAAGCATTCCTCCGCCGCCAGCGGCAGCTGAATTGCCGTTGAACGTACAGTTTGTCAGGATCGGAGAGGATTCATCGTTGACCATTCCTCCGCCATAGGAGTTTGAATAATTTCCACTGAAAGTACAATTTGTCAAAATCGGGGAGGAAGCCCCGTATTCGTTAGCCATTCCCCCTCCGTAGTCTACAGCTGAATTGCCGATGAATGTGCAGTTTGTCAAAATCGGCGAGGATTCGTCCCAGTTATGCATGCCTCCTCCAGTAAAGATACTTGAATTGCCGGTGAATGAACAGTAATCCAGTTTCGGAGAGGATGCGAAATTGAACATACCACCGCCGCTCCCCATGATTCCCATACCTGTATCGATCCCTGCAGAATTGTCCTTGAATGTGCAATTTAGCAGGGTTGGAGAGGAATAGGAGTTGGACATTCCCCCTCCATAGGCCTGGGTATTTAATGCTCCGACGCCATTGGCGTTTCCTCCAGAGATTGTGAAACCATCCAGGACTGCTGTATTGTCTAGAAGAAGGGTTTCAGGATGGTAGAAAACATGATAGCAGTTGTCTGAATTGTCGCCTTCATCGCCTATGTCTCCCGACAAGAATACCGGGTTCGAGCGGATATTTCTCTGTGCTGGTGATGTTTCAGCCCCGGCGAATCCGCCATATACGGAAACTCCATTCCTAAGTGAGAAGTGCTTTTCGCGGTCCTCCGAGCCTCCATTTGGCCATGATGTCGGTTTATATGTTCCCCTGGCAACCCAGACCTGATCATCTTTGCCAGCCGAATCAATTGCATTCTGTAGATCGGTAAAGGCATTTGACCATGAAGAACCATCATTGGCTCCCAGTACGCCGGTTTTAACATAAATAACCACCTCAGGCTCATAGGCGCCTATGGCTCTGAACCCCGTGGAATGCCTTACAAGCCCTCTCTGATCGGTGTTTGGGCAGGAATTCCAGTTTTCAGATCCGGCTGTGACAGGTATGCCCATTGCAGGGCTGGATAGCGGGAGTGAACATGTCATTGCGGGGCCACCATTCCATGAAAGGGTAGAAAGCAAAGGATCTTCAGATATTATATTTGATCCTTCCGGATAGCCACCCTGAACTATGCAATATGAAATGACAGGGGAGGACTGAACATCGGAATTGAATATTTGAAAGACATCCGGAACACTGCCCCAGAATATGCTATTCCTGATTACAGGAGAAGAAGATTCGTTCCATATCCCACATCCGGAATCGAAAGCCCAATTGTCAGAAAAAGTGCAGTTTGTCACCGTTGGCGAAGATTCATCAGAGTTGCTTATGGCGCCGCCGTTGAGGGCTGTATTTCCACTGAAGGTACAATTCGTAAGAATAGGCGCTGAGGAACTGTCATTATAAATACCACCTCCAAAAGAAGTCGCAGAGTTGTTGCTGAACGTACAGTTTGTCAGTGCAGGCGAGGAAGAGTCCATATTTGCCATTCCCCCGCCGTTGAGAGCTGAATTGTCGCTGAATGAGCAATTCTTCAAGGTTGGCGAAGATGAGAAGTTATATATTCCACCTCCAGTATTATCGTTTCCACCGGAAATTGTAAACCCATCGAGGCATGCCGAACTGTCCAGATTTGTGCCGTTAGGATGGTGGAAAACATGATAGCAGTTGTCAGAATTGTCGCCGTCATTCCCTATGTCGCCCGTCAAGATAGCAGGATTAGCATGGATATTCCTTTGAATCTGCAAAGTTTCAGTGCCATCGAATCCTCCATAAACTAAAACACCATTTTTCAGTGAGAAATGCTTTTCACGTTCGCCGCTGCCTCCGTTTGGCCAGGAAGTCGGCCTGTAGGTGCCTTCTGCAACCCAGACCTGATCTCCTGGGTTTGCAGCATTTATTCCGGATTGGAAATCGTTGAATGCATCATCCCATGATGTCCCGTCATTCGCGCCGACAGCATCTGATTTGACATAGTAGATGGCATATTCATTGGAAAGAAAACCCGAATTGCATGCGCTGAACTCGCTGGTTCCGGCTCCATTCTTCGCTTTTATCCAATAATAATAGCTCTTTCCTTTTTCAACATTCTTGTCTGTGTATCCGTATTCGGAAATTTCTGAGATCTTTTCGGAATCCGAACTTTCTGGAACTGTTCCATTATTTTTCACAGCTCTCCAGACTTCATAGGATGCAGAGCCTGGAGATTCCTTCCATGAAACAGTTATTAAATATGGAGATGTGCCGTCGCTTGCGGCTACCATGGTTGGCGGCGGCGGCGGTTCACTGTAATATTTGGTGTAAATTGTCGCGCCGGAAAAACTTGGATTGGCGGTAAGAATTATGGTATAATCCCCGGCTGCTGGAGTTTCTATGCTGAATGTTTTTGACATCGACCCGCTTATTGAATGGGTTAACGAAACGCCGGGGCCATTTACCTCAAAGTCGAAGTCTCCCTTGCCCCCGGCAATCCTGATTTCAAGAAGAACTTGATCCTCAGGGACATGCACATTGAACTTTTTCACGGCACCTTCAGCGCCAGATATTCCTGTCAATGTAGCGGAGTCCCTTAGCCCAAGAATGAAGTTCGCAGTTATTGTCATGTCTGAAGTCACATTCTTTACGATCAGGGGATTCTCCGTCCCGGAATAATCGCCGGTCCATGCATCAAAGGATGAACCGTTTTTCGGCACGGCAGTGACAGCGGTTGAATTCCCTCCCCGGCTGACATCCTGAGACAAGGAGCCTTCCACAGTTCCGTTGGCACCAGGATTGAAGGTCAGGCGGTATATTGGAGATTCAAATGAACCTATAGACCTTAACCCTAATGATGTTCTTGCGAATCCCCTTTGATCCTTGTCGGGACATGAATTCCAATTTCCGCCTGCAGTTTTCGGAATGCAAATTGCAGAACTGTTCCCGGGAATTGCGCATGTTTTTGTCGGACCTCCATTCTCGGCAAGCGGAGATAAGAAAGGATCTTGGACAATAATGTTGATGCCCGCAGGATATCCGCCTTTGACAATGCAGTATGAAAGCTCTGGAGAGGAAGAGCTGTCGTTGTATATCTCTTTATCATTACCCCAGAATATTGAGTTCTTGATGCAAGGATTTGAAGAGGTGTTGACAAGTGCGGTTGATGTATTGCTGTTAAATGTGCAGTTTATAAAGGTAGAGGCGGAATTAAAATTGAGGATTCCTCCGCCACTGCTGGCGCCTCCGGCGGAATTTCCGCTGAATGTACAATTGACGATTGTGAGTGGCGAATAAGAATTAAAGATGCCTCCGCCTTTATTGACAGCCGTATTACCTCTGAATGTGCAGCTGGTGAACCATACATTTGTTACGGTATATGCCCCGCCACCGTTGTTGGCCGAATTGTTGCTGAATGTGCAGTTCGTGACCTTAGGCAGGAAGCAATAAGACAAGTAGATCCCGCCCCCTTCATTGGCCGAATTGCCGCTGAACGTGCAGTTCGTTATAATGGGTGCGCAATCAGAGCTTCCGGAAATACCGCCGCCTGATGTTGCAGAGTTGTTGCTGAAGATGCAGTCAGTGATCTTGGAAGAGGAATAGTGCCATAAGCTAATACCACCCCCGCCAAGGGCCGTATTGCCGGTGAAACTGCAGTTGGCAATTGTTGGCGAGCAGTAGTTGTTGAACAT
>CAZDNQ010000145.1:0-10068 GCA_964506605.1 uncultured Victivallis sp.
CGCCGTCTGCGCGGTGGAATCATATCCTATGCTCCAGTCTTTTCTCGCGCCAAGCGTTGCGTTAAGGCTGTAGTCGAAGTCAGATCTCGCATTTGCGATCCATCTCGGCTTCACAACCATTTCAGCCTGCGGGCAATGCATCGCAGTCCCTCCGTCCGACCCTTTTTTATAGAATGTGATCTTCTCATACCATGGAGTGTTGGTATACTCCCAGAAATTACCGGTTGTCACCTGCCCGTTGCTGTACATGGGCAGGCATTCATCCCAGTCTCCCGCATACATCATGGCATCCGTTCCGAGCTGTTTCAGATTGCTCTTGCACAGCGCCGACTTTGCCACCGCCCTGGCGTTCTGCAGCGCCGGCAGGAGCATCGCCGCGAGAATTGCGATGATCGCAATAACCACGAGAAGCTCTATCAGCGTGAATTTAAATATCGGTCTCAAATGTACTTCCATCTACAATTTGTCCAGTTCAAAACCGCTAATACGCCCTTCCGCCCCTGCCGCCGCCGTTCCTCCAGTTCCACCAGTATATCCTCCACTGGTCTCCCGTCCCGCCTCCCGGAACAGCAATTCCAGGGAAATTGTAGTTCAGCTTGAAGGACTCCACATGATGGTCCATGAATGAGATGTTGGCTGACAGGTTATGGCACTTGAACTGGGGATATTTCCATATGTAGGGCTTGTTGGTGGAATTGAGACCTGAAACGAAATAGTACTGGGCCCCGTTCATGTAGAGGTAGCCGTCGCCTATGAAAAATGTATCCCATGGCTTTGTGAACATTGAAATCTTGGACATGTTCCATGGACCTGGATTGCCGGTTTTAAGGTTGTCGTTCATCCCATAATGGGCGTCAAACCTGTCGAAATAGTCCCATTTGGGGTTGATCTGGTCGGACGACGGGCACTTGAATGCATCCCCTGAATTGCCGCAGTTTCCCCTGTCATATTTGATATACCCGGAATTTTCCGCAATAGGGGCCGGCGGATTTGTCTCGATGCCGACCAGGTTCCACCAGTTTATCTGGTTCACGGAGGCGTCGCCGGTTATGTTCGGCAGGAACTCGTTGTTGTCTTCAATATATAACTGGGATCCGTAGCAGAGCTGCTTGATGTTGTTCATGCAGACCGACGACCTGGCCGTCGCCTTGGCATTCGCGAGGGCGGGAAGAAGCAGCGAGGCGAGGATTGCGATTATCGCTATGACGACCAGGAGCTCGATCAGGGTGAAAGGGAGAGATGCATGATAAGGGGATCCTGGACCATATGTTCCATATGTTCTTTTCATATTTTCAATTCCTTATCACCGGTTCCGCCATTACTGTTATTTTTGAATGGCTTCCTCCCCCTTTTGAGACCTTCATATATGCATCGACAGCCCTGTCGGCTATCGCGTCGATATCGACGTCCACCGTCCATACTCTTTCAAGGGGTATTGTATTGTCGCATCCGACAACCACCGGTTCTTTCTTCAGCCTTTTCCGGTTCGCATGCATGGAGGCGACCAGCACCGAGGCCAGAAGATCGTTCTCGCAGAAGACCATGTCCACCGAACTGTTGTCCGACAACAGCAGGGCTACCAGCTCGTCTACGTTCTGGAACGATTCCGAATTGAGCGGAGAAACCGGCTTTATCCTCTGCCTGGCTAAAATGTCCTTCACAGCCTGGAACTTCATCTTCTGGTATTTGGGAAGTATCGGCGACAGGAAAGCGATATTCCTCTTCCCGGCCTTGAGGGCGGTATTTGCCAGAGAGGCATACGCGCCGGTGAAATCTATCTCCACGGATGTCATGTCGACTCCATCAGGAATAACGCAGTTGATTCCGACTGTAGGATGTTTTGACGCCATCTCCCTGATAAGTCCGGCATCGACATTGGATATCATGAAAGTCCCCCTGGTGGAAAGGGATCTGACAAGCTCCCCGTTCTTCTCCGGAGAGTCGCAGAGGATGGAGCTGATACCATGTTTGTTGAGATTCAGCGAAAGTTTTTCAGTAAGCAGGCCGAAATATGGATTGTACAGCTTGGAGACGAGTATTGACACGAGATCGGCCGAATTGCCGGCAAGCCCTCTCGCCAGCAGATTGGGCGTATATTTCAACTCCCTGGCGGCGTCAAGCACCTTCTTCTTCTTGTCAGGTCTCACGCTTGCATGGCCGTTCATGGCCCTGCTCGCCGTCACCAGGCATACCCCCGCCCTCTTGGCAACATCCCTTATAGTCATGAATCACCTATAATATAACCGTTATTACTTTAATTATATGCGATTTTATTTTAAAAGTCAAGAGCCGGGTGAAATTTTCCCATGGACGAGGAGAATGGATGAAGTCTTCCAGGCTGCAGTACAGGAAGCAGGCATGCTTTCCCGGCAGGCAGGGCATCTTCAGAGGACTTGGAGATTTATTCTACGAAGACCTTGCGGGATCCTTTTTCGACCTTGCCGATCACGGCGGCCTTGAATCCGGTATCCTTGCAGATCTTGAGGGCTGCGTCCGCCGACTTCTCGGGAACGAACCAGACCATGCCGATACCCATGTTGAAGACCCTGTAGGCCTCCTCGCGGGCGATGTTCCCTTCCTCCACCATCAGGGAGAATATGGGAAGCACGGGCATGATCCTGCTGTCGAACACCACGTTCACATTCTTCGGCAGTATGCGCGGGACATTGTCATAGAGTCCGCCGCCTGTGATGTGGGCGATTCCGTCCAGTGGGATCTTCTTGTCCATGGCCTTCTTGATCGCGGGCCAGTATGAGACGTGCGGCTTGAGCAGGGCTTCGCCGATGGTGCCGCCGAGTTCCCTGAGCTCTGTGTCGATCGTATATCCGCACTGCTGGAACAGCACGCGCCTCGCAAGGCTGAATCCGTTTGTATGGAGACCGTTGGAAGCAAGTCCTATGGCTACATATCCAGGCCTGATCTTCTCGCCGGTGATAAGCTTTTTCTCCTCGACGACACCGGTGATCACGCCGACCAGGTCGAAGTCGTCGCCGTACATTCCCGGCATCTCAGCCGTCTCGCCCCCGAGGAGCGCGCAGCCTGCCTCGTGGCATGCGTCCGCTATGCCGGAAAGGACTTCCTCGTAGAGTGGGCTTTTGAGCTTGCCGATGCCGATGTAGTCCATGAAATAGAGCGGTTCCGCACCCTGGACGGCTATGTCGTTGATGCAATGGTTCACAATGTCATATCCGACGGAATAGAACTGGTCCATCATCATCGCGACCATCAGCTTGGTGCCGACGCCGTCGATGCTGGACACCAGGATCGGGCTCTTGTATTTTTTAAGGTTGAGCTTGAAAAGCCCTCCGAAACCGCCGATCGGCGCGAGCATTTCAGGGCGGCGCGCCTTTGAAAGCTTCTTCTTCATCTTTCCGAGAAGTTCGCCGGCGAGATCGATGTCGACCCCTGCTTCCTTGTAGGAATTGCTTCTGATTCTGTTCATTATCCGTCCTAGATTTTTATCTTTTGATTCGTGTAAAATAATACAGTTAATGCAAAATTCTATTCAGGAAACCTCTATTTATTTCTGTTCCAGCAACTTTTCATAGTTGAGCCTCCAGCCGGCTGGGAAATCCGGCTGGGAAAGAAGGACTATGAAAGGATATCTCCAGTACGTGGCTGGAACCTTCTCGGGAGACTCGAAATGCATCAGGTATCTCTCAATCCTCTTCCTGGGATCCTCCGCCAGCCTGACGGTTCCGGCGAATCCGGATGAAACCAGCGCATTCTGCAGGTTCTGGTTGAATATCCTGTAGTCCTGGACCTCGGCGGGAAGCCCGTAGACATAGTTCTTCGCGGATTTCGCAATATTCTCCGGCCATACGCCCGCAGCAAGGGACGGGTCCTGCGCGAGTTTCGCAAAGACCATGTCCTTCCAGACCTTCTTGAACCTGGAATCCACTACGGCCGTATGCCCTTTCCCGCGGATTTCACTGACAAGATGAGCAGGAAAGCTTTTCTCCTCGAAGATGGAGACTGTCATCGTCTCGTATCCCGCCTGGTAGAACGCCTCGCACAACACCCTTGTGATCTCATGCGTGTTCCCGAACCCCCTGTCGATGATTTCCGAGATCGTAGCAGCCTGCAGCTTGCCTGCAGGTGTCGGACGGCACTCAATTTTCGAGGAGACGGCTTTTGCGATATTCTCTATTTCATCGGCATCCGCCTTGACGCCTGATATCAATTTTCTCACGGCAAATGCATCTTTCCACCTGGCAAAGTCAGCCTTCCCGAAAGGCGCGTCGTATACCAATGTGCTGAACTTCATATCAGCGGCGAGTTTGAGATAGTCGGAATCCGGGATCTTCCTCATGTCGCATCCGCCGCTTATACGCGTCGCATATGCCACCGCCTTTTCAACATTTCCCCCCTCAACCGCTTTCATCCAATCGGCGAAATCAGCCCTGGCCACGGCCGGCGCCTGCTGCGGAAAGACCTTCTCCTGGTTTTTCCGAATGTATGATATTCCCGCCACGGCGATGATGACTGCGCACAATATGATGGCGGGAATGTTAATTGATGATTTCCTGGTTTGCGTATCCATTTTTCAAATTTCCGCTTGTATGTTGGTGTTTTCAGACTAATTTTGGTACTTTAAGTCTTTTTTAACAAAGGGAAAGCATTACAATGGGCAATCTTAGGAAAAAACGCAGGAAGAAGATCTCGAAGCATAAGCGCAGAAAGCTGCTCCGTGCGAACCGCCACAAGAAGTCTTAATAGCGCGCGGACAGGTCTTTGAAAAACCATGGGAGCCCCTGGTTCCCGTAATTCCATCACCGGGCATGACCTGCCCGGACGGAAATTTCTTTTTTCACCCGGGAAGCTTTGAAATGACAAAGTCGGCCCTATTTTTCTTTTTACTGGCTGCAAGCTTCGTCTGCCTTGCCGAGATCGACATTGATTCCGACACCTCCAGGAATACCGTCGTAGTCGACCCGGAATCCCTCCTTCCCGCCGAAGACGGAGACTCCGCCAAATCGCTTGCGGACTTCGCAGTGGGATACCTGCTTCTGCTCGAGGACGACAAGACCGATGCCACATCCACGAAATTCTTCGTCGATTCCGTCGCAAAAAATCCCGAAGCCCGCCTTCCAATAGCCATCCTCGTGAGCGAATGGTTCAAGAAGCACAAGTACCAGGAATGCATAGACAACTTCATGCCAATCTCCGAAAGGCATCCCGAGGCTGTCGATCTCAACCTGTCAGTCGCATCCGCCTTGATATTCCTGAAGAAGGAGGATGAGGCGATCTACATACTGGCGAAGACATTCAGGACCATGAAATTTCCGATAAAAGATGACAGCACGGAGATCTCCTCCTGCCAGAACCTGGTCGGCAGCCTCTCCGAACTCTACGGGCGGAAGAAGATGTTCGATGACGGCGAGGATCTCTTCGATACCGTTCTAGACGACAAGGTGCTCTCCGGAGATTTCAAGATCAGGCGGGCCGCCGCCCTATTCTTCTCCCTCAGGGCCGACCAGGGCGAGGACGGATTCTTCTCAGGCTGGACGAAGCGCAGGTTCAGGAAGAAGATGGACCAGAACCTAGAGGCATGCGAAAACATCTGGAACGATCTCATCCAGCAGAAGGACAAGAAGTCAAGGATGCCTCCAATGGCTGACATTGTCCCCATGCTCGAGGTGAACAAGCGCTACAACCTCTTTGACAATTCCGAGAGGATCATACTCAATACGATGATCTCCCAGCCGGAAAACGAATATCTGCTGCGGGTCCTCGGCACCATCTACTCGCAGTCCGGACAGTACGGCATGTCTTGCAGGATATGGAAGCTGCTGACCCAGAGGAACAACTCCGAGACCTACTACTACTATGAGCTTGGACACGCCCTTCTGATGATGAAGAACTATGCGGAATCCGCGAAATCCTTCGAATGGATGATCCTTCTCGATCCGGATTCCAGTTTCACCTCCCTCGCCACATACCAGCTAGGGATCTGCTACTACGAGATGGGCAAGTTCGACAAGGCCTTATACAAGCTGGACAAGATCAAGGACATGCCTGAGGCGAAGTTCATGGCGGCGATATGCCTGAGGAGCCAGCAGAAATACCAGGAGGCGGTGAAGTCGATGGAGGCCGCGGAAAAGACCGCCATCGAACTCAAGCGCGATGACTACCTGACCAACGACTTCTATCTCTCTTTCGCAGCCATCTGCGACAAGGCCGGCCTCTTCGAAAGGACGGTGGAGATATTGAAGAAGGAAGTCTCAAGGAACCCGGAGGATCCGGAAACCGTCAATTTCCTCGGCTACCTCCTGGCCGACAAGAACAAGGATCTCGACTACGCGGAAAAGCTGATCAGGATCGCAGTTGGCGCCGACAGTGACAATTCCGCTTTTCTGGACAGCCTCGCCTGGGTCCTCTACAGGAAAGGGGATTTCAAGGGCGCCCGTAAATACATGGACGAATCGCTGAAGCATTCAAAAGGAGGTTCTCCTGACGCAGTTATCGCCGACCATGCAGGCGACATATATTTCGCTCTTGGCGACAAGGAGACGGCCTTGAAGTTCTGGAAGATTGCAGCTGAAACCTGGAACCCAGACCTGGATCCGGAAACTGTCAGGAAGAAGATCTCCGAACACGGGGGCGGATAATCCCGGGCTCCGGACTAGTCATTGCTACCTGTATATGACCATGTCGCCACCGCATTTCTCGCATTTGGAAGGATTTTCCGTTTTCAAACACTGGTGGCACCTCACTGCGGAACAGTCCCTGCAGAACATGCAGAAATTATGCTTCTTAAGATATTCCAGCAGAAGTTTCGTCCCTTTTCCCTCCTGTTTTTTCAGCGCCAGAATTCCAGGCGGAGGCTTTGACTGTTCAATCAGGGAATGTTCGGCCGGTTCATCCTCTGCGGGCCCGGCAGGAAGAACACTGCGCCTGCATTTTGCACACTTGCAGGTAGATTTTCCCTTTTGCGGAACAGGAGCCTCCTTTTCCTGCAGTGGAACTTGCTCCTCTTCCACGGCATCGGTACTGGATGAGAGGCCGATGTTTCCCTTTTTCTCCGTTCCCCCGGCGATGGATTTCTTGACAGACGAGGCTGGATTGTCGAAGAATCCCTTGTCAATGGCTGTCTTGACGAGCTTCCTCATCTTCAGAAGATGCCTTATGCCATGATGTCCGGCTCCGAGAATTTCCGATATCTTGGCAGTCGAATCATCCAAGGAGGCGAGATGCTCCATTTTCTTTTCCCTGCTCCCCTCGTCCAGGGAAAACTGAACAAACGCCTCTGCGTGCGCCCTTAGGAGGTTCAAGGCCGCATCCTTGGTGGAATCATTCGTGCCATTCCGGCATATCTCCCTTATCTGCGAAAGCAGATTGTCCAGCTCCATGATGACATCCTCGCGCCTCTTCATTCCGAAAAGGGATCCGGCAATCGCAATCAGGGACAGAACCACGACCGCTCCGCCAATTATTCCGTAAATCCAGGAAGAGGATTTCTCCTTTCCCTTTTCAACCGGCCTGGTCTTTATCACGGCCGGCACAGCATCCGGCTTCGTGTCCGGCTGGACATTTCCCTGAACTGGAACCTTGGACGTCGGTGCCGGAGATTCAGTCTTTTCCTCAGGCTTCCGGACTGCCGCTTCGACAGGCTTGTCCGCCACTGGAGGCTTGACAGCGACTTGAAATTTCTTTAGGGTTTCCGCCACCTTGTTCCTGACCTCCGGATCCGGATCATCCGCAATTTTCCTCAGAGGTTCGGCGATCTTCTCATCTCCTATCTTGCGCAGCACCTCCACAGTCCACGCCCGGACAGATGGATCCTTGTCACGGAGCAATGATATCAAGGGTTCGACTGCACGCTTGTCCCCGAGCACGCCCAGCGCCCTGATAACTTCAACCTTCGACTTTGACTCGGGATTCTTCAGATATTCCAGGAACGGATCCACCGCACGCCTGCCGCCGGTCACCAGGATGGCCTTAACCGCCTCCTTGCGGACCGATGCATCAGTGTCGTTCAATGATTTCAGAAGGGATTTGAAAGACCATGAGTCAGCTATATTCTTCAATGCCTCGACCGCTTCCAGGCGGACCTCCCTGGAAGGATCTTTGAGGCATGCCGCCAAAGATTCGACCGCCCGGTTGCTCCCGATTTTCCCAAGGGCCTTTGCGGCCTGCTGCCTGACTTGCCGGTCCTTGTCACCAAGAATTTCAATCAGCGGCTCGACTGCACGCTTGTCCCCGATAGCACCCAGGACTTCCGCCGCTCCCGCCCGCATTTCCACATCGTTGTCCTTCAGAGCCTTTACCAGCGGAACTACGGCGGAAAATCCGCATTCGGAGACCTTCTCCCAGTTCTTTTTCGTGATCAACACCGAAATCTGGATCTCGGAAAGTTCATTTCTGACTGGAATTGGTTCTGGTCCGGCTGTGATGTCCTGTCCGGACACTGAAAGGGTTATGAAGAAAAGGACAAGCACGCCGGCCCATCCCGGCGATTTTCCTTTCCAGGAAATTATAAATCCATGATTTTTTCTCACGGTCAGCCTTTGGAAATCTTTTTCAGAATCTCCGTAGTCGAAAGTCCGGGCACGAACTTTATGAATTTTATCTCCGCTCCGACTGATTCCAGCACCACCCTCTCCACCTGCACGATGCTGTCGATGTCGTAGTCCCCTCCCTTGACGTAGATGTCCGGCCTTATCCTCCTGAAAAGCTCGACGCAGTCCTTTGTGCCGAATACGACGACCGCATCGACGCAGGAGAGGCTTGCAAGGAGGAAGGCCCGGTCTTCTTCGTTGACTATCGGCCTGTTCCTGCCCTTGACCTTCCTCACCGACGAATCGGAGTTTATGAAGACAAGCAGGGCGTCTCCGGACTCCCTGGCCTTGGAAAGGTATTCGGCATGGCCACGGTGCAGGAGGTCGAAACATCCGTTGGTCACGACAAGCTTCTTTCCCGAACTTCGGAGCTTTTTCCTCCAGGAGACCGCCTTTGAAAGTGACATTATCTTGGTTCTAGGATCCATATCCGCCCTTGTTTTCAGTTAAAATTGCACGGCAAGACGCAAGTTCCAACTCCCGAAACCTAAACATTATCCAAATTTCAGATAAAATAAAACCCTAATCTGGGCTGGTGTTAAAAAGAACACCTTGATTTCAAAACTTCGGGAACGGCCGGTTGTAAGGGCAGGCCGACCTGCAAATGGAAATTTGCTCGCAGTCAAGCCAGCAAGGGCTGTTGCATCTGCAAAATCAGAAGTCCTCCATCATCGGCATGTAGAGGGTGTCCTGCAGGAGGATCGAACTTGTTCCTGCGTTGTCCAGGAAGAGGGTGTTAGCAAGCGGCATGTCGTCGACGGAGACGTTTCTGGAATTGCTGCCGGACGTAAGACGAGCGGCGTTCAGGAAAATGGATGTGTCTATCAGGCTCTTGAAATCGCTTTCAGTATCGACATATGAAGGGGAAGAATCTATTACGAAGGGGGCCGCATCATCGTTCTGCACGACCAGCTGCCCCTTGAAATTTGCCGCATCTTCCGAAGTGCCATTCATGGATACGTCGTCCGGGCTGTACTGGTAGTTGTCAGCGCCGGCATCCCAGAACAATATGGGATTGCCATCGTCGCCGAGGGTGCCCATGTTGCCATTCTCGTCGGCCATGCCTCTTGCGGAAAGGACATTTTCTATGTTGTTGGTGGTCAGCTGGGCCACCAGGAGGAAACCGCAGAAGATGGCGGCCATGCCGATCATGCCGACCGTCATCTCCACAATCGCCTGCCCTTCCTGGTATTTTCTCGTCTTCATTGCGCCCAGATCCTTATCTGATTCATTGCTCTACCGATAATACGCCATGTCCGGGCATAAATTATACCGGAACCCCTTAATGGGCAAGTTTTTTCGGTATTTTCCCCATTTGCATCGCCCTATTTGCATTCCTATGCGGTTTATGATATAATCTCCCCTGCTCCGAAAGGAGAGTTCATTGACATGTTCCATCTTCTAAATCCTAATGCCAATTTTGAAATTTGGATTTTGAAGTTTGGAATTTATCACTGTCATGGGGGCGTCCCGGTTTCGACTGGTCTGACTGAGCGCCGATGGCATG
>CAZDNQ010000146.1:0-9963 GCA_964506605.1 uncultured Victivallis sp.
TCTTCTGGGCGAAGAGCCATTCGAAGAACTTGGGGTCTGAGAACGCCTTCTCCCATACGCCGTGCCCGCCTTTGGGGATTTCAGTATATTTCGGATTGGCGCCGGCCTTCTTCAGGGCGTCGATCATCTCACGGCTCCCTCTTACCGGTACCATCGTGTCATTTTCCCCGTGCCACGCCCATATCGATATATTCTTTATGCTTTCCGCTTTTGCAGGATCTCCGCCACCGCATATGGGTGCTCCAGCCGCCCAGAGACCAGGTTTGCGGATCATCGCGTCCCAAGTTCCGAATCCGCCCATCGACTGGCCGACCACATAGACACGCTTCGGATCTATAGGGCGTTCCTTGATGGTCTTCTCTACGAGTTCAAGGGTTTCTGTCATCTCGTCGGAGATCTTGACTTCATCGGCAGAATATGAGCCTTTGCTGAACTGGTGATCGACCCAGGCCTTGTTCATCTGCGGGGCGAGGACGAAGCATGGATTTTTCGCCTGTGCTTCCGGAGTAATGAAATTCCAGGCCAGTGACATTGGTCCGACATTGTCGGTGCCGCGCCTGCCAGCGCCATGCAGGAAAACGACAAGAGGCAGAGGCTTATCCTTGCTGGCGTCTTTAGGCACGAATATCCGCCATGGAAGTTTGACCTTTCCTTCGACCGTTCCGGCTTCAAGCTTTTCAATTACGGCCGCTTGTTCGGGCTTGACCTTGGCATAACCTTGGTCCTGTGCGGCAGATGCCGTTAAGAGAATGGTGCACGAGGCAAGAAGGGATGAAATTACATATTGTGCTCGCATTGCAATACCTCCTGGATTTTTCCTTATATGTTTCATAATATAGCAAAATGCTATAAATAGCAAGTGATATATATAAAATAGCTTTAAAATAGTTGCAGGAGATATTTTATGATGTTGTGTAAGGAAGTCCGACCCCTTCGAGCCTCATAGAGAGAATCTCAATGTTTGCATTCCTGTTTTTCCAAAATATCTTCATTGGATTCCAATTGGAGATCCTGGGAGGGAAACAGATTAATGAACCCCATACTGATGCATTTCGGATCAGAGATGTCGTTGTTTAGCGGGCTTGGTCTGATCGCCGCATCCGTCCTGCCTGCGCTAGACGGCATAAAAGATGAGAAGGATATTGTGCTCCTCGAGATCGGAGGCAATGACATTTATGATGAAGACTGTCCATCAAAAAAATTCAGGGAGGATCTGGAAGTGCTTCTCAGGAAAGTCTGCAGGCCAGGACGGTCGACGGTCTCCATCTCTCGAACTACGGCCACGAGAATATGGCGGAAGGCGTGTGGGAGATAGTAAGGAATGGATTTAGCACAGGGAAAAGATAACTTGCCTCATGGGTAGGGCGGTTTTTGAACCGCCAATCAGGAGTCGGGTTGAAACCCGACATACTTTTGAGGACATACAGCCTCATTTTACCCAGCTTGACGGTTACGCAGGCAGGACCTTTCTTCACTTCTTGAGCTCAAATACCAGCCTGTTAATTGCAGCCTGGATTTTTTGTCTCAGTGAAACAATCTCATCTGCCGGAAGGATAGGGGATAACGAATCGAGATCCTTGCCTGTCAGATTAGTTACGCGCTTAAGCAGCAGGGAAAGCAAAGTGGGAATGTCCATCTTCTTCTACAATGTGTTTTTTTCTGATAGTTTATCTTTGCCAGGCACTATTCTCAGCCACTTATCTCTCTCTTGAGGAAGAGCATCTGGTACGGGACCTGTTCAGAGTTCTTGAACATGGTCGACGGCATTTCAGGTGAGGAGAAGGATGCGTTCAACGCGCTGACCAGCTCCCATCCGTCCTTCCCGGCCCGCTGCAGGTAGTCCCACACTGCAGGGCATGACTCTACATCCTCTGTCTTCCTCTTCGATTCCGGAGTGGAGTTCCCCTGCCATTTCTCATTCACGAACGTCACCCGATGGAAGTTCACACGGCACACCTGATACTCGAATTGCTTCTTCATGCTATGTCCCCCTGTAATATTATTAGGCTGATGACTTCCCTATTGAATTCCACCCATCTCGGAAAACTCTACATTACCATACAATGGAATAGGGAAGCCGCAAGGATTCCGTAGCTCCGACATCAAAGCTTCAGCTTGAACGAGGCGATCTTCTTCGGGCCGACGGTGATCTTCAGTTTCTTGCCGTTTGGCTTGAGGGCAGGGGCGCCCACCAGTTTCTCCTCGTTGAGGTTCACGGCTTCGGCCTTCATGATCTCCTTCAAGAATTCAATGTCCGCCGAGACTTCCTTTGTCGAAGGATTGAAGACGCGCAGGATGACGGCGTCATCCCTGTCAGCCTTCTTGAACGCGCTCAGTGCGAGTTTCGCAGAACTGAACTTCACATAGTTGAGTTCCGAAGGTAGGTCTCCAAAGCTGCGGTGCGTCTGAGTCGGGATCATCGGGCAGTTGATCTTTTCGGCCTGTTCGATGCAGCCGTTCTCCCAGGTTCCGGCATGCGGATAGATGGCGTAATGGATCCTGTGGAGGCCCTGCGCCTGTGTCAGCATCTGTTCCGCCCTGCGTTCCTTCCTGCCGTAGATCGTGACGATCTGCGAGGTGTAGCACCTGATGAGATTGAGAGCCAGGCTGTTGTCCTTGTCACCGAGCGGCTCGTATCCCTTGAGGCTGTCGCTGACGATTGAAAGTCCGGACTTGCCGTCCGACATATCGACGAACCTGATGAAAGGGTCTTCGCCGTTCACGAGGCTCGGATCGGCGTTCTTCTCGTTCCTGACGATCTTGCGTTCCACCACGTCGAATGCGGATTCCGCATGAACCTTGTCTGTGTTAAGCCTGGTCGGGAAGACAAGCTGGACAAGATGGTCGGTCGAGCGGTTGTCGATCTCCGTCTCGATGTCGAGACATCTTGCGGACTTCGCAAGAGTCATCCTCGACTTGATGGCGAGAGGGACGAGTTCATCTGAGCTCGCCGCGTAGTCGTAGTACCCTTCCATGATGTACTTGTCCTTCTTAAGGCCCTTCGGGATCATGAACTGGTATTCGATCTCAAACTGTGCGGAGATCGCGGAATTCCTGAGCATCTTGATTTTCGCCTTGACACCCTTGCTCGAATGGACACGGTTCACATCTGGGACGAAACGCACCCATGGATCGCCGTTGTCGCCGATGTCGGTGAAGTAATGGAGCCCATTATACTGCTTTCCGGTCTCCTTCTCCAGGATGTCGAGGGTACCGTCATCGTTTATTGAGATGCGCATGAAGTCGTTCTCCATGCAGCTGCCTTTTGCTATCGGCCTGCCGGAATCCTTGCTTGCAGGTGCGCTTCTTACGATCAGCGTCTTGTATCCGAGTCCGCTGATTTCGACATCCAGGTTCACCTTGACAAGCTCACCGTAGATATAGAGGGTGGTATCGGTGAGATCCCTGAAGATCCTGTCTGTCATCTCGCCGCGTTCCAGTATTTCGAACTCAAGCTTCTTTCCGGTTTCCTTCTCGACGATCTCGAAATCCTTGAAGCCCATCTTCTCAGGGATGTGCAGCCACATCGGGACGGTTTCACTGCGCTTGAAAGGAGAGGGGTTGAAGACGACCACGGCGAGTTCTCCGTCCTTCACTTTGGAATTGTCGATGTTCTTCAGCAGGTGCTGGACTGACATGTTCAGAACGCCCTTTGAAATGTTGATGGTCTGGTCAAGCCTGTTCATCATGTCGATCTCGATCTGGTCGACGCCGCAGCCGGCGATAGTGTCGTGGGGATGGCATTTGAGCAGGTATTTCCAGGCGGTCGTGATGAACTCCTTAGGATATTCCTTTCCGAGGATGTAGCTTGCCGCCGCGAAAGGTTCGGCGTTCCTGGATATGAGGTTTTCAGCCTTTGCGTTCTTCGATTTCTGGCGTGGACGTGTCGCGGCAAGATAGAAATGGGTGCTCTTGACCTCCGATTTGCCCGGACCGCCGAATCCCGGACCGAACCTTCTCATCTCCCCGGAATGAGTTTCAAGTTTCATGCCGCATTTCTTCACGGCGGCCTTTAGTTCCTTTGAGAACTGGTCGAGACTGCTGTAGACAAGATCATAACAGGCATTTTTCTGCTTCTTAACCTTGTCGATCGCCAGAAGACCCTTGAGGGACGGGAAGCAGGTGTCCATTCCGTTCATCCCGAGGACGATGTCGCCGGGGAAATTGCTCTTCTCCTTCTCAACGAATTCGGAAATGGCGCCGGCGATCTTGTCCATCTTGATCTGATATTTGCCGGCTGCGACAAATCCATGTTCGTATTTGAAGTCATCGCTGCAGAACATGAACGGGACTTCGTCCCCGGCATATTCGATCTCCCTGTCCCATGGAACGGGATCCCTTTTCTTCGTCATCGGCCTGAATACCTTGTCGAAGAAGTTTGTGCGGTGGTACTTGATGCAGTACGCGCCGGTGCCGTCGGCTCCGACCCAGTTGTAGTAGTTCGCCTTGATGGTGTCGGCGCCCCTGTAGAAGAAGACACTGTCGATGCCGAATCCCGCATAGATCTGCGGTAGCTGCGAGACCTGCCCCCATCCGAACGGAGTGTATCCGAACTTCGAGACGTTTCCGAAGGAGTTCGCGACCTCGTGTCCAACAAGAAGGTTCCTGACAATGGATTCGCCGTTCAGGTAGAAGCAGTCCGGAGCGGAATACCAAGGTCCTGCCCACAATCTTTTGTCGGAGACATACTTTTTAAGGAGATTCTTCTTCTCCGGGAACATTTCGAGGTAGTCCTCGAGAGGGACCGCCTGTGAGTCCAGCACGAACTGGAAGTCCGGTATTCTCTTGAACGTCTCTAGCAGATCCTCGAAGAACTTGACGGTGAGCATCCTGGTGAGCTGGGCGTCATAGGTCCACTCGCGGTCGATATGGTTGTTTGCGACGATATGAACTTTGGTTTTCATCCTGTATTCCTTGCTTAAGTATGTCGGGTTTCAACCCGACGTTTGATTGTCGATTTAAAAACCGACATACTAGTCCTTCAACACCTTCAATATCTCCTCGAAATTCTCGCAGTAGTGGCAGCAGAGCTGCTTTGTCCCGCTCGATATGAT
The DNA here is from genome assembly GCA_964506605.1 of uncultured Victivallis sp. GTDB lineage: Bacteria > Verrucomicrobiota > Lentisphaeria > Victivallales > GWF2-50-93 > GWF2-50-93. The sequence goes on from CAZDNQ010000146.1 coordinate 5,055, forward strand.
GTTGCCGTCGGCGATGCCGATCGTGGGATATCCTGCGAGCCTTATGGAGCAGACGCCCGCGCCGCTGTCCTCGATGCCGACAACTGAATTCCTGTCGGCGAACTCGATTCCGAGTCCGACCCTGCAGGTTTCAGCGTAGAGCCAGGGATGCGGCTTCGGAGAAAGCTCGCCGAGCGTTCCGACCTCGCCCTTCCTGAGCGGGAATCCGGCTGTGATGATGCAGTCGTAGAACTCCTTCGGATCGCCCATGCCCAACGTGTCGAATGCGGAAAGTATTTCAGGATAAGCCTTCTCGTAGAGTCCGGATGTCACAAGCCCGAGCTTCACCTTCATCGCCTTGAGCTCGTAGAGGAACTCCTTGATCCCAGGCGACGGCCTGAACGCGCCCTTCTTGCCACGCCCCTTCATGATCTCGTCCATCTCGTGGTGCGTATGCTCGAAATAGAAATGGCGCGCCTCCTCGACTGTCTTTTCCGGGCAATATTTTTTCGTGCAGTATTTCAGATGTTCCGAAACGCTGTGCCCGGAGACGAATGGCAGGTCGGACTGTTCAAGCTTGAACTTTGGGTTGCCGAGCAGGCTGGCGGTGGTCATCTCGATTATCCATATCCAGAACTCCTCGCTCCTGACGGTGGTGCCGTCGAGATCCATGAGCACAGCCTTCACCGGCTTCTTCATCTTGACAGGATGCACAGGATAATAGGCAGGATATCCCATTGATGATTTCACATAGGCGACGGTGTGATCGTCGAAGGCGATGAATTCGACCTTCTTGTCGCCTGTCGCCGTTATTGTTCTTACTCCGTCCTTGCCGACCTGGAACTTGCCGTCGCTGCATTTCTCCATCGGGATGAAGCCGGAGTCCTTGGTTATCGTGCCGAGGTCTGGAATGTTCAATGGAAAACTCATCTGTCCTGTCTCCTTTAAGTAGGTACGGCCTTTCCTGTCCTGAGCCTGTCGAAGGAAGGCTGTACCAGTGTTTATTATTGATGTGTTTTTGTTCTTATGTGCTTATCCGTCAGAACCAGCATTTTTCCGCCGACTCTTGCGCGTGCGATTTCGCCTTTGCGCGTCCCCAGAGGTTTCACGCCGCTCATTGCGCAGACGTCGTCCAAAAGCGCGAGCATTGTCCCCGGATCATCAAAACACGCTTCTGGATCGCGTTCGAACGATACGTGGCCGCAATAGAATATCGCCTGTCCGCCGCCCTTGTGCCTGCGCCTGAAGATGGAGGATGCCGCCAGTATCCGTGTTCCGCTCTGGCCCGGTTTTTCCTTTGCGCAGGAGATCTTCTCGGTGTCATCCATGAGGTTGAGCCAGCCATGTTCGCAATGTATGCTGGTAATTTTACCGAGGCGTTTGAACTCCTTTGGAGCCTTCATATCCTGGCTGTGGTGGCCCCAGGCGTCCTCTGAATCCCCTGATATGCCGAACAACTCGTCGAATTCCTTCACAGGTTCGAGTTCGAGGTCGCGGCAGAGATCTACGGCGAGGAGGAGTCCGCCTTCATCCCGGACCCATCTTGAAATCCTGCGCAGGACCGCTGCGCGCGTGGTCGTTACGCCCATCATTACAAGACATTTGAAATCCCTGAGCGCGCCGTCGAGTATCATCTCATCGCTGACTGCGCTCAGCGGATAGTCATGGCGCACATGCATGAGCGCGTTCCGTGCATCCCCTGTGATTGCTCCGTTCATGATTCCCTGGTCGACCGGCCAGAAGAGGGCGATGCCTTTTTCAACTTTCAGTTCCTTTAGGAAGCGGACGTTTTCCCTGACCGATTTTGCCGCTGGAAGGGGGCGTGAATCCTTGCCGAAGAGATTTCCGAAATAGTGGAACAGCTGTCGGTTACCATATGCGGCGGAACCGAACATCCTGGTCCTGACACCTTGCTTCGTCATGGGACCGACTGGTTCGAGCCCGATGTAGGCGCCATAGAAGCTGCATGCCGCCTGAGTATGTGCTGTGAGGCGGAAGTTGTCATAGAACTTGTTGACCTCGTTGGTAAGCCTGATTCCGCCTGCGTGCTTCGCTGCAGCCTTCGCCTGTGCGGCGAAGAGGGCCCCGGAAGTTATTTCATCGTCGGCGCCTCCTGTGCAGAGGTAGGCGGGGATCTCCGGGAAGATCCGCCTGCATTCCTTCATCCAGAATTCCGAGTAGTCGGTCATCGACTTCTGGTACCAGGCGATCATGTCGAAGAAGGCTGTGCGCGAAGGGGCGTGCTGTCTGAGGAACGGCCTGACCTCCGAGAACGACTTGTAGCTGGAGCGCCAGGAACGGTTCAGTTTTCCGGCTGTGCCGTATTTTCCCTGCAGATATTTCTGGAACGAAGTTACTGCATCCTTCCCGCCGCACCAGAACCCGCGGTGGGTGTGGTAGTCGCCGGGCCAGTTGCCGAGGGCCGGGAAGATAGCCTCGCCGTAGTCGCCGCAGATTCCGGGCTGTATCGATTCCAGCACGTTCCATGGGAGGAAATGTTCCGCGAACGTTTCGAGGACGCGGCTGATCTCGGAGCGGAACTGCATGTTCCATATTGACTCTATCGGGGATTCCTTCCCGTGCTCCAGGCATTTCAGTCCGGCATGCTTCGGATCCTTGAGCCACCAGTCAGGCGCTCCGTATTTCGGTCCCATAAGTATGAAGGGCACATACTTGAGGCCGGCCTCCTTTATAAGGCGGACCTGGCGATCGGTTTCGGTCCAGGCGAACTGACCTCTTTTTGCAGGCTCTAAATCCCGCCAGAACGTGTAGATCTGCACGGAGGTGAATCCGAGGGACTTCACATCCTCCAGCGCTTTTTTTTCATTGGGAGTTCCAAAGGGAATTCCGCATATCACAAGTTCGACTGGCATAATTTTTCCTGTGTCTTCCTTAATACTACCCGTCATCTTCTTGTTTTCTCACGTCTATATTATTGGCATTGTTGTTTTTACGAATGCGAAAGCATTCCTTGGAGTGCGGTGACAGAGTCACCGCTAGCGCAGACTTTGTCTGCGCACTCCGGGGACGGCTTTGCCGTCGTAAATCGTTTATTGTCTTCGGTGCATCTGCTCTAATTGTTCTATGGTCACGTTCGGTACCTACTTCGCGGCGGTCACCCAGATCTGCGGCTGGTGTATGAAAAAGGTTGTCGCGACATCGCCCCATCCCGGATCGCCTGCGAGCCACAGCTTGATCCAGCGCCCGGGTCCGAAAAGCTGCTTCGGCTCCTTCAGGCTCCGCGAATAATATCTTATGTAGAGAGTCCTGGTCTTGAGGTTGTCCGCCTTGTAGTTCTCCACGAATTTCCCGATTGTCTGCTCGTCGAGCTCCCCGGAACCTTTCTCCTCCCTTATCTTCTTCCATACGTTGCCGTCGATGCTGTATTCGGCCCCGGCGCATGTGGTCTCGCTGAGTCCGTATTCAAGACGGCCGCTGGAGAGCGTAAAGGACGCTATCGGCTTGTCAAAGGTGATCTTGTAGGTCAGGACCGCGTTCGTGCCTCCGTCGACGCTGTGGAACGTCGAGACCTTGCCCTCGGCCGGATCCGTGAACCTTCCGGTCACTTCGCCATACAGTTTGAGATTGTTGCCATACGGGAGATAGACATGTGTGACCTTGGTTTTCTGGTCGTAGTCCTGTTTCGGACCATAGGCGAACTTGTCGGCCTTGACATCCTTCCAGTCGCGTTCGATGTCCTTTCCAAGTTTCACCTGTATGCCTTCGCCTTCCTCCTTCTTGTCCTTGGCATCTTTCTTCTCGTCCTTGGCGGCGCAGAACGCGGCCGAGGAGAAGATGGAAAACGCCAGCGCGGCCGCCAGCAGTTTCAAACCTGTCCTTTTCATGGATATGTTCCTTCTATTGTTGATTTTAATCCTTTACCGAATATCCCACGAGGAAGGTCCTGTCGCCCAGGCTCAGGAAATCCCCCGGATAGACGACCTTCCTCTTGATCCTCTCGCCGTTCAAGAAAGTGCCATTCTTGCTTCCGAGATCCTCGACTATGATTGACTTGTCGTAGACGATGACCTGGGCATGCTGTCTTGAAATGCATTCGCTCGCTATGTAGAAGCAGTCGCTGGACTTCTTCCTGCTTACAATAAAGGATGAGCCCGAAGGGGGGAGCTTCATCCTGATCGGCCCCTGCTGCTCGATATCGAGTATCTCGGTGAACTTGAGGCTCGCGGGGATCTGCGGGTGGAATTCGTGGACGGGTTCGTCCGCGGATCCAGCCGGAATGTTCACGGTGGCTTTGAATGTGTCAAGAACGCTTCCCGGCGGCATGTGGCACGGCTGCAGCATGGGAAGTTCGGTGCCGTTGCAGGAGAGGGCCTCCAGCGGGATGAGATACAAGTTCTTTCCGTAAGGGAGGATCATCCCTGAGAAATCCGGGCCTTCCACCTTCAGATCGCAGATGCTGTGCGAGCCGACCAGGTTGCACCTGCCGAACTCGGCCTGCTGTTCGCCGGATTTCATCTTCAGCGAGAACGAACTTTCAATTTTCCGCCCTTTTGCCGGTATACTCCTCTTGGGCCTGATGATGAAGCTGGTCCTGCCGACAGACAGCAGGATCGGGCTCTTGTCGTCAAGCAGGGCGTTAGGAGTCCGCACCCCGTTGACGCAGGTGATGTTTTTCGCCCCTCTCTCTATGATGAAGATCATCTCCCCGAGATAGACGATGGTCGTATGTATGGGATCGACGTCGGCGTCATCCTCTATCGCAATGTCGCATTTCTCCTTCATCGAACCGATGCGTATGGTTGTCTTTCCGGCCTGGAAGAACGACTGCTGCCACTTTGACTTGCCCTGTCTGAAAAACGACAGCTGCTCGGAGCATTTCCCCTGGGATTTGATGAATGTGCCGGCGCCGGGATAATGTTCCGTGTAGGTCAGATCTACGGCCTGGAAACCGCCGGTTGTCGTGGCGCTG
>CAZDNQ010000147.1:0-9878 GCA_964506605.1 uncultured Victivallis sp.
CCTCCAGCACGTTCCTCTTGAATTCGGGAAGCTCGTCCAGGAAAAGCACGCCGTTATGCGCCAGGCTGAGCTCCCCGGGCGTCGGCATGCTCTGCCCTCCGAACAGTCCCGCATCGCTGATGGTATGGTGCGGAGATCTGAAAGGCCTCTGCGTGAGAACAGGCGTGTCTGACGGCAGAAGTCCCATTATGCTGTGTATCTTGCTGACGTCCAGGGCCTCGTCGATGTGCATCGGCGGCAATATGCCCGGAACCCTTTTCGCAAGCATCGACTTCCCCGTTCCAGGAGGGCCTATCATTAAAACATTGTGCCCGCCTGCGGCCGCGATCTCCAGCGCACGTTTAGCATAGCTCTGCCCTTTGACCTCGGTGAAGTCCGGATCCGGTCTGCCCTTTGAAACAGATACGGCCTCGTCGATTGTCTCCTTATACGGTTCCCTGCTGTCCGAACCTGTGAAAAAATTGACAGCGTCAACCAGGTTCTCGACAGGATACACAGGAATATTCCCGGATGCGACGGCCGCCTCCGCCGCGTTCTGCGACGGAACTATCAGCGAGTCTATTTCCTTGAAGTTTCTTGCATGGACGGCTATTGGCAGTACTCCCTTGACAGGTCTGACTCCGCCGTTCAATGCGAGTTCGCCGATTATCATTGCCCTGGAAAGCTTGTCGCGGTCGAGTTTTCCCGTAGTTGCGATCATGCATAGCGCGATGGGAAGGTCGAAGGCTGCGCCCTCCTTTTTGATGTCAGCCGGGGCAAGCCCTACGACCGTGCTCCCGAACGGATGGAGGTATCCGCAGCTCTGCAGCGCGGAACGTATGCGGTCGCGGCTTTCCTTGATCGCCGTGTCCGGCAGTCCGACAACCGACACCTTGGTGTCCTCGCCCTGTCCGGTCGCGTTCACCTCGACTTCAACTGCGTAAGCATCAACGCCGTTTATCGCGGCGGAGTAAGTCCTCGCAAGCATGGGAATCCCCCTTTCTGGAAAAACAGGAAACTTAAAATTTACAGCCCGTTGAAGCAGTATCAAGGGTGGTTTTGAAAAAGGTATGGCCTGTGGTTTCAAGCATAGGAGCGGAATCCATAAAATATTGCCTGAAAAAACAACACGATATTTGATTTAATCGATGTCAGAAGCAAGCTTAAGGGCCGCCAGTCAAAACAGGATTATAAAAAATGCTTTTGGAAAAATATCTCTCGAAGACGTCCTTTGTCTCATATGAGGATTTCAGACGGAACTTCAAGATAAACATGCCTGATGATTTCAATTTCGCGTATGATGTCGTGGACGAGATCGCGGCCAAGGCTCCGGAAAAGAGGGCGTTGGTTTGGTGTGATGAGGCCGGAGCCGAAGCCGTCTTCACTTTCGGACAGCTGAAATACTACAGCGACAAGGCTGCAGGATTCTTCAGGTCCGCAGGCATCGGGAAGGGCGATCCCGTGATGCTTGTCCTGAAAAGACGCTACGAATTCTGGTTCGCAATACTGGCGCTACACAAGATCGGCGCTGTCGCGGTGCCTGCAACCCACCTGCTCACGGCCAAGGACATAATATACAGGAACAATTCCGCTGACATCAAGATGATCCTGTGCGTGAACGACCCTGACGTGATCCGGCATGTCGAGGAATCGCAGCCCCAGTCCCCGAGTTTGAAGGCAAAGGCCGTCCTCGGCCTTGAACGCGAAGGCTGGTACAACTTCAACAGGGAGGTTGAAAGGGCCTCGGAACATTTCAAGAGGCCCGAAGGCGCGCATTCGACCACCAGGGACGATGCGCTGCTCCTCTACTTTACATCAGGTACTACGGGAATGCCCAAGATGGTCCTCCACAACCACGCATATCCGCTTGGTCATATCCTCACCGCGAAATACTGGCAGAACATTGATGAGGACGGGCTTCATCTCACGGTCGCTGACACCGGCTGGGCGAAGGCCGCCTGGGGCAAGATCTATGGACAGTGGATCGCCGGATGCGCCGTGTTCGTATATGACTACAACAAGTTTGTGCCTAAGGAAATGCTGAAGGTGATAGAAAAATACGATGTCACATCCTTCTGCGCGCCGCCCACCATCTACAGGTTCCTGATAAAGGAGGACCTGTCGCAATATTCGTTCAGCAAGTTGAAATACTGTTCAGTTGCGGGCGAACCCTTGAATCCCGAGGTCTACAGCGAGTTCCTGAAAATGACCGGCCTGAAACTTGTTGAAGGCTACGGGCAGACCGAGCTTACAGTCACGCTTGCGACATATCCCTGGATGGAGCCCAGGCCAGGCTCCATGGGCAAGCCGTCGCCGGGATATGACATAGACATCATTGATGAGAATGGAAATTCATGCGCTGTGCGCCAGGAGGGCCAGATAGTTGTCAGGACGGACAAACGGATGCCTGTGGGGATGTTCGACGGCTACTACCGGGACAAAAAGCTTACCGACAGTGTCTGGCGTGACGGAATATATTATACCGGCGACATGGCGTGGAAGGACGAGGATGGATATTACTGGTTCGTCGGAAGGGCGGACGACGTGATAAAGAGCTCCGGCTACAGGATCGGCCCTTTCGAGGTTGAAAGCGCACTCCTTGAGCATCACGCAGTACTGGAATGCGCCATAACCGCAGTTCCGGATCCGGACAGGGGACAGGCTGTAAAGGCGTCCATAGTCCTTGCAAAAAACCATCTGCCAAGCGAAGAGCTGAAGGCTGAGCTGCAGGCACATGTGAAAAAAGTCACTGCCCCATACAAGTATCCGAGGGTGATTGAATTTGTCCCCGAGCTTCCAAAGACCATCAGCGGTAAAATACGCAGGGTGGACATCCGGGAACACGACGAGGGCAGGAGCTGATCGCGTTCCCCGCCTTCAATCTTCTCCTGCCCCGGACGCAGCGCGTCGGCAGGCACAGCCTGTCCTTCAACGGCAATCGCAATCCGGTGCACCAGCGCATTCACCCTCGATACTCCGAGATCTCCGGCGCTGCGAAATCATTTGTATTTCGCAAGTTCGGACTTCACCTTCTCCTCGACGAAGTCGACAATCTTGTCCAAGGGGATCAGCGTGCTTTCCTTCTGGCCCCTGACCTTGAACTCCACCATGTTGTTCGGAAGGTTCTTAGGCGACGTTATCAAGCGGAAGGGGATTCCGATAAGATCTGCGTCGGCGAACATGAATCCGGGCTTCTCTCCCCTGTCGTCATAGAGGACTTCGATGCCGCGGGCTTCGAGCTCGCTGCTGATTTTCTCTGAAACTGTCCCGACATTCAGCTCATTGGGGCTGAGCGCGCAGACATGTACCTGGTAAGGCGCTATGGATATCGGCCATATCGGTCCGAAATTGTCCGAGGACTGTTCGATGACCGACGCCATTGTCCTGCCGACTCCGATTCCGTAGCAGCCCATTATCATCGGGTTGACCTTCCCGGCCTGGTCGATGTAGGTGCAGTTCATGGATGCGGAATATTTCGTCCCGAGCTTGAAGATGTTGCCGACCTCGATGCCGCGTTTCAGGAGCAGGGGCTGGCCTGTCACCGGGCATGGATCGCCTTCGCGCGCCGTTGCGATGTCCGCAATTTCAGCCTTCGGGAGATCGCGTTCGAGATTGAAGTTCTTATAATGGTGGTCGGCCTCGTTTGCACCGACGATAAGGTTTGACGAACCAGCTATCGAGTTGTCCACAACGATCCTGACCTTTGACGGATCAAGTGCCAGAGGCGAGGCGAAACCCGGTTCGGCGCCGCATCTCCTTATCTTCTCGTCGTTCGCGAACTTCAGATCGTTCGCCTTGACGAAATTCTGCAGCTTGCTCTCGTTCACCTCGAAATCACCGCGGATCATGGCGAATATGAGGTTGTCCTCGGTATCTACATAGAATACGGCCTTGCCTGTGTTCTCAGGTTTCATCCCGAGAAATGAAGCGACTTCTTCGATGGTCTTTTTTGCAGGCGTATGGACTTTCTCCAGTGGCAGGGCTGCCGACTTCTCATATTTCCAGGCGGCTGTTGCGACTTCGCGGTTCGCCTTGTAGGAGCCGTCAGGGGAGATGAATATGGTGTCCTCTCCGCATTCGGCTATCGCCATGAACTCGTGGGAGACGTTCCCACCCATCATTCCGGGATTTGATTTAATGGAGATGCAGTCCTTCATCCCGACCCTGCGGAAGATGTTCTCATAGGCCTTGTGCGCCCTCTCATAGTACTGGTCCAGGCATTCCTGGGAAGTGTGGAACGAGTAGGCGTCCTTCATGGTGAACTCGCGGACCCTGATAAGCCCGGCGCGCGGCCTGGCCTCGTCGCGGTACTTCGTCTGGATCTGGTAGAGCATCACGGGCAGCTGCTTGTAGCTGTTGATCTCGGTGCGCGTGAGATGGACTACAGCCTCCTCGTGCGTCATCCCGAGCAGCATGTTCTTGTCGTTCCTGTCCTTGAACCGGAGAAGCTCCGGCCCGACGGACTTGTATCTTCCGGACTCCTCCCAGAGTTCGGCGGGGAGGACGACCGGCATCTTGACCTCCTGCCCTTCAATTGCGTCCATCTCCTCCCGTATGATCCTCTCGATCTTCTGCGTGATCCTGAAGCCGATCGGGAGCAGGGAGTATATCCCCGCAGAGACCGGGCGCGCATATCCGCCGCGGATTATGAACTTATGGCTGACGGTCTTGGCGTCCTTGGGCGCATCTTTTATACGTCTTCCGACGAGCTTCGAAATTTTCATGGTGTGAAATCCTTAAATTTAATTGACAACGGCATCCGCCTTCCCCCCTCCACGGGAGGAATACGGCGCGGCATGCAAAGGAACAGTTTTTTTACTCAAAGGGTGAAATTTTATACCGTATTCAAATTGTTTCAAGCAGGGATGTGAATTGAAAGGAAAATCAACAGGCGCGATATGAAGGGGAGGGATAATCTGGGAAATCAATTTGTTTTTGCCCGGAAAAAGATTAATTTATCTTTTGAACAAGCCCGTGTGAAGTTTTTACATTTGCGGCAATTGGCTGATGGCCTGGGAAACAACTGTCAATTTCATTATTCAGGGAAAACATTATGAGAGCATTATTGAGACTTGCGATTCTTTCGGCTGTGCTTGTCCTGTGTTCCGGCTGTGGCACCTTCCACGCGCTGACATACGACGGACACAACACTTTCAGGTCGGTGGATTCCAACAACTATGGCTTCACCCGGAGCTATCCGAAATCGTTCACAATCTACCCTTTCAAGAACACCACCTGGTACCAGGAGGCCTCCGACAGGTCGCGCCAGGCGATATTCCAGGCGTTCTCGCTGGTAGGCCCCTGTGCAAATCCGGATGAGACCGACAAGATCGCGACCCAGCCGTATTGTGCGTCTGATGCGCTCAAGGTCGCACGGCAGCAGAACAGCGAGGCCGTGATAATCGGTGAAGTCATCACACAGGACCATTTCTGGTTCATCTTCATGGCATATTCATATGTCATGGTCAAGATCAACATATATGACTCCAAGGATGGCAGGCTCATATATTCAGCAAACACCTGGGCGATAGATTCCGACTGGGGTATTTCCATCATTTCACCGATTTCATCTTTCATCGACCACATCAATTGGTCACGGCTGACTCTCGGCCTTTACTATCGCTGCGCCATGGACTTCGTCCATGATGTCAGGCCAGATGTGATGGCGACGAAATAGTCAAATCCGAAACCCGGAATTCGAAACATGGCATGGTATGCAAATGCTCAAAAAACGGGAAGTCGATGATCTTGGCATTGTAGTCGTAGCCGGAGGCAGCAGTTCCAGGTTTGGAAAAGGCAACAAGCTTATTGCGAAACTCGCAGGCGTGCCGGTGTTCATCCATTCACTTAAGCAGTTCCAAGGACTCTGCCCGCCCGGAAATCTCGTTCTCGTAGTAAGGAAATCCGAAACTGCGGAATTCGCAGATGCGATCAGGAAATATCTCCCGAAAGCCGATATCAGGATAGCCTACGGCGGAAAGACCAGGATGCATTCAGTCGTCAATGGGCTTTCAATCCTTCCTGTCTCAGCGAAATTCGCGGCAATACATGATGCGGCCCGTCCGCTTGCCACCGCTGAACTCATGCTTGCGGCATACATGGCGGCTAGAAGGCATGGCGGTGCTGTCGTCGCAAAACGGGTTACGGACACCGTAAAGCAGGCCGACCGGCGGCGCTTCGTCAGGCGCACTCTTGACAGGGACAGGATCTGGCGTGTCGAGACGCCTCAGATCTTTCCGATTGAAAGGCTGATGCACGGGTATGTCAGGGCGTTCGCCAGGGAGCTTGAACTTACGGATGACTCCGCAGTTATCGAACATGCCGGCTACAGGCCCTTTCTTTTCGAGTACAAGCTTCCGAACATAAAGATAACATATCCGGAAGATCTCAGAATCGCTGAAAACTATCTGAAAAAGTAAGTACGGCCTTCAGCCTGCCCCGTTTATGAAAAAGTGGCACTGGATTCCGCCTCATCAAAGAAACTATGGCTGACACGGAAAGTATGTATCTGTTTGCAGTGAATATCTAACAGCAGGGAGTTTTTATGATACGTGGAAAATTAATACATCCGCAGATACTTGAGGCTCTGGCAAGATCGGGACATTTCTCGCGGGTGCTGATAGCTGACGGGAATTTTCCGACGGCGACAGTTTCAAATCCGGCGGCGAAGGTCGTCTTCCTCAATCTTGCCCCCGGCATGCTGAAGACTACGGAGATACTTGAGGTAATACTGGAGGCGATCCCGGTGCAGGAGGCAACTGTCATGCTGCCGCCGGAGCCGCAGAAGCTCCACGAAGAATATCAGAAGATGCTTCCGAAGGATGCAAGATTTTCCATGCTTAAACGGGAGGAGTTCTACGATTTGATACGCTCCCACCAGACTTCACTTGTAATTGCGTCCGGCGACAAACGCCGTTTCGCGAATATCCTTCTGACGGTCGGCGTGGTCAGATTCGATGAGTAGGATGCAGCTGGGAGCCTGCTTTTCTCAGAACGAATTCTCCGCTCCCGGGAATTTTCCCGATCTGACATCTGCCGCGTAGGCAGAGAATGCCTTTTTCATCTCGTCGCCGAGGTTCGCATAGCGTTTGGCGTGTTTCGGGATGAATTCGGTGAACAGGCCGAGGATGTCGTTGACAACCTGCACCTGCCCGTCGCATTTCGGACCTGCGCCAATACCTATTGTAGGAATCTTAAGAGAGGCAGTGATACGGGCGCTGAGTTCAGCGGGGATGCATTCGAGCACGATGCAGAAGGCGCCGGCGTCCTCGACGGCCTTTGCATCATCGATCAGTCGCTGCTCCTCGTCCTTTGTCTTTCCTGCGATGCGGTATCCTCCCTGTGTAAGGACGTTCTGCGGGAGAAGCCCGATATGGCCCATGACCGGAACTCCTGCCGAAACAAGTTTCCCGATTGTCTTTGAAATTGTCCTTCCGCCTTCAAGCTTCACTCCGTCAACGCCCGCTTCCTGTATATATCTTGCGGCGTTGGTCATGGCGGTTTTGACGCTGGGATGGTATGTCATGAACGGCATATCGCCGACGATGAATGCGAATTTCGCACCGCGCGCGACGGCGGCGCAATGGTGGAGGGACTGTTCGAGCGTCACCGGAATGGTGCTCTTGTAGCCAAGTATAGCCATGCCGAGGGAGTCACCGACCAGGAGCAGTTCGATTCCGCATTCCTCTGCGAACTTCGCAGTCGGGGCGTCATACGCAGTGAGGGCGAGTATCTTCTCTCCCTTCTCCTTCTTCTGGCGGAAATACCGGGTTGTTATCTTTTTCTGTATGTTGTTCATGTGCAGTTATTCTTTTGAAGCAAAGCTTTCAATTAGTTATTAAAGCTATAAAATAAGATTGGAACAGCAAAAATACAAAGAAATATCAATTTATGGCGAAGTGGCGGCATAAGCTGGAAAAACACAGGCGTGAGGAGCCCAGGGAGACCTTTGTCGAGGGCAGGCTCAGCGTTTCCGCCGGCGGCCTAGGATTTGTAACTCCAAAAGACGGAAGCCAGGACATCTTCGTGCCTCCGCGATTCCTGAACAACGCCATTGACGGCGATATCGTGAAGGTCGCCTTCCTGCGTGAACAGCGGCCTAACATGAAAGGGCCCGCCGGCAGCATCGCCGGAATAATCGAACGCGCCAGGAAGACCGTCGTAGGCGAACTGCTCGCAGGAAGGAAAGTCAGGCCGCTTTCAAAGAAGCTTCAGGGCGACATCACGCTCAATGGCAATATAAAGAACGCCAGGAAGGGTGACTGGGTCGAGATCGAACTTCAACCGCATGACGAAAACAAGACTCGCGAACATCGCGGAACCCTCAAGTCGTCCATTGGAAAGGCGGGAACTGTCGAGTCTGATATTGCGGCGGTTATACGTGAATTCGGACTCTGCCCGCCGTATTCCGAAGAGGACTGGGAGAGGGCCGGACAGCTTTCTCCGATAGAAGTCGACAGGGAAGACCTTTCGGATCTTGCCGCGATGACGATTGATCCGCCTGACGCCAAGGATTTCGACGATGCGATCTCCATAAGGCCTGGAAAGTCCAGCAACGAAATGGAGCTGGGAGTGCATATTGCGGATGTCGCAGCCTGGATATGGCACGGTTCGGAATGGGATGCCAAGGCGAAGATGAGAGGGTTCACATCCTATATCCCCGGCAACACGCTGCCGATGCTTCCCAAGGATCTCACGCAGACGATAAGCCTGATTCCCGGCAAAAAGTCATTCTGCCATACTGTGCTCTTCACTGTCGACGGGAACAGCGGGAAGATCCTTTCGTCCAGGCGCTTGCACAGCCGCATGAGGATTGCGAAGAGGCTCACATTCGACGAGGTGCAGGATTTCATCGATGGGAAGCCCTGCAGCTGGGAACCTGCCATAGCTGAAAAAATGAGGATGCTTGTCGACCTGACCAGGAAGATGCGCCACTACCGCAAGGAGACCGAGCATTTCCTGGAACTCGCCACCACCGAGATAAGGGTGCTCTGTGACGAGGTTACCAAGAAGATAAAGGGGCTGAGGCGGGAAATGGAGAGGGAGTCCAGCAAGCTTGTCGAGGACTGCATGCTTGTCGCCAACGTCGAAGTCGCCAAGGAGCTTGTGTCGCGGAACATTCCTGGGATTTTCAGGATACATCCTGAGCCTGGCGAAGAGAAGATACATGAGTTCTCCGGATTCGTGCAGGATACATTCGGGATCAAGACTGGCAATCTGGACAGCCGCAAGGCCTGCAACCATTTTCTATCGAAGCTTCCTGACGATCATCGCAAGCAGGTCGTCATCGATGCATTCCTGCGTTCCCTCCCGAGGGCGTTCTACCACGAGAAGAACCAGCTCCACTACGGCCTTGGCAAAGGAACATACTGCCATTTCACAAGCCCCATACGCCGCTATCCCGATCTTGTAGTGCACCAGCAGCTCTGGGCGATGGATTATGCAGGAAAGCTCAGGCCCAGGGACGAAGTTGCGATAATCGCAATGGAAAGTTCCGCCAAGGAGCAGAACAACGACGATGCATATTATGCTGCGAATGACCGCCTGAAGCTGCATTATCTCAAGGAGAAGCTCCTCGAGACGGACATAGACTGCTTCGAGGGCGTGATACGTAAGATCACCGCGGCAGGACTAGGAGTCTTCCTGCCTGATCTCGGGATTATGTCGTTCATCCCGGTGGAATATCTGGGCTTTGCATACAAGAAGCGCAAGAGCAAGTTCGTAACCGGCGGGACGCATTCGAAATACAAATGCGGTGACTTCATCTACGTGATGCCTGAGCATATCGACCTTATAAAGGGCAGCGCCGTCTTCAAGCCGGTGTCCTACTGACCTATCTCCACTTGTACGGATTTTCCAAGCTGTGCGGATCTGCGCCTGGAGGAAGTTCTGCAGCCTTC
>CAZDNQ010000148.1:0-9866 GCA_964506605.1 uncultured Victivallis sp.
CAAGAACCATCCGTTCGCCCACATAATATCCAAATCCATAGGAACCAATATGGACTTCAAGCCCGAGATCAACGTGTTCGACAGGAAACCTTCCGACAGGTTCCTCCTCTGTTCCGACGGCATAAACGTCCATCTTGAGGACCCCCAGATAGAGATCATCGTCCATGACGCCACCAATCCCTATGAGGCCGTGAAGAACCTCATCTACGCGTCCCTGCGCGGCGGCGGAGAGGACAACATCACAGCGGCCTGCGTGTTCGCATAATTGAGCCGGACGGTTCAATTATCATATAGGAGCAACGTAATGAAATTTCTTGTCCCACTCTGTCTGCTGCTCGCCCTGCCATACGTCTCATTCTCCGCCGACGACCCGAAGGCCGCCATGAGGGCGAAGATCGACAAGATCACTATCGAGAAGATCGAACTGCAGGGAGTCAAGCTTTCCGAGGCCATCACCGTCATCAAGGACCTCTGCAAGAAGGCTGATCCGGAAGGCAAGGGAATCAGCATATCGTTCATCGCCCCGAAGGACGACAAGGGAAAGACTCTTGATCCTGTTATCCGCAACGAGATAAACCTGGCGAAGATCCCTCTCAAGGACCTGCTCCGCTACCTCTGCGACGAGACCGGCATGAACTACAAGGTCGAGGCATACTCGGTCGTCATCCATCCGAAGAACATGGCAGCCGACAACATGGAGACGCGCAGCTACCCCGTCGCCCCGGGCACAGTGGACAAAGTCGAAAAAGAAAAGAAATGATAATTCAAAGCTTCCCACCACGAAGCTCACGAGAGACACGAAGAACAATTCATCCCGCCCACGAATCACACGAATAAGAAAAACAATATATTACTCGCACTAAGGCACAAAGCGCGCCAAGTTCATATCAACTGGAAATGAATGTAGATTTGAATCGGCTCTCCTCTGCTTAGGCAGAGGGAGGATACGGAATATGCATGAGAATATTAACTCGTTCATATTCTCATGTCATTTCCGTATCGCAAGGTGGAAAAGTTCGCCTGAGCCGATTCAGCAAGAAGAATTCCTACTTCGTGGGCTTCGTGCCCTTCGTGGCGTAGTCTTAACTTTGTGACTTGGTGCCTTTGTGCGAGAATCTTTAATTTACTTTTCCCTTCTAAATGCTAATATTATTGAAACCATCCACATAGTGAGGCAATAAAATGAAAATTCTCGTCACCGGAGGCGCGGGCTACATCGGCAGCGCCTGTACTGAATACCTTCTCGACAAGGGCTACAAGGTAAGCGTCTTCGACTCACTCGTCACCGGACACCGCGACGCCGTCGACAAGCGCGCCGAATTCATAAAAGGGGATCTCGTCGACCGTGATCTCATCATCTCAGTGCTTAGGAAGGGCGGATTCGACGGCATCATGCATTTCGCCGCATACTCGCTTGTCGGCGAGTCCATGACAAACCCCGGCAAATATTTCCAGAACAACCTCGGCGCCGGAATAAACCTCCTCGACGGCGCAGTCGAAGGCAAAGTCAAGTCCTTCGTCTTCTCCAGCACATGCGCGACCTACGGCGAACCTACACAGATCCCGATACCTGAGTCTGAAAAGCAGTCACCCATCAATCCCTACGGCGAATCCAAGCTGATGTTCGAGAAGGCCCTCAAATGGTACAACCAGATCTTCGGGATAAAATACGCCGCCCTCAGATATTTCAACGCAGCAGGCGCGACAAAGCAGTTCGGAGAAGACCATGCTCCTGAAACGCATCTTGTCCCTCTCGTCCTGAAGGTCGCGCTCGGAAAGATGAAGAGCATAAAAATCTTCGGCGAGGACTACCCTACTCCCGACGGCACCTGCATACGCGACTACATCCACATCCTCGACCTTGCCCAGGCGCACGAACTCGCGCTCAGCGCACCGCGCAGCGGCCACTACAATCTCGGGACCGGCAACGGCTACAGCGTGAAGCAGATCATCGACGTCTCCAGGAAAGTCACAGGGCATGCAATTCCCGCCGACATCGTCGAACGCCGCCCCGGAGATCCGCCGCGCCTGATCGGCTGTTCCGCACTCGCCAAGAAGGAACTCGGCTGGAAACCCCGGTTCGAGAACGTCGAGGCAGTAATCCAGTCCGCCTGGGACTGGACCAAGAAGAACCCGGAAGGATACAAGAAATAAAATTTGCTGAGATGCAGATTTTATATTATGAATCCTAAACTCAAAAGCCTCCTCTGGTTCCTGCTGAGGATCCTGCTGGCCGTCGGAATCATCGGCTGGCTGGTATGGAAGAACTACGACAAGCTTTCGGAAGCCGTCCACAAGATAAGTCCGCTCTGGCTGCTGGCGGCGGTCGTGCTCTACGGGATCCATATGTGCGCAGGCGCCTGGAGATGGCAGATCCTCCTGAAAGTCCAGAAAATCCATCTTTCATTCCTGGAAGCCCTGTCACTTACCATGCAGGGGATCTTCTTCTCGCTTGTGATCCCCGGCGGTGCGATAGGAGGAGATGTCGCCAAGGCAGGCTTCATCGCGGCCCGGACACAGAAAGGGGAGAAGCTGAAAGGAGTGTTCACGATCCTGATCGACCGCGTCATCGGGATGATCGCGCTGTTCTCGCTTGCGGCGGTGGTCGGGGTGTTGTCACTGAAGTTCCTGAGGGGCCTTTCGGGATATATGGAGATAATATTCTATGCCCTGATCGCAGGATGTTTCCTCGGACTTCTTTCAGCCGCAGCTCTTTTCCTCCATAGGACATTGGAGAAGATAAGTATTGTGAACTGGCTTCTTTCACATGGGAACAGGCTGTCAAAAGGAGCCCTCCACAACCTGATGGACGCCATGGACGAATTCAAATCCAGCTACAGGGCTATTTTCCTGTGTCTGGCAATAAGCGTGCTGTTAGTCCATCTATTGATAGCATTTGTAATATATCTCATCGGCCATGGCACTGGCGCCGACAGCCTGACCTATCCGTTCTCCATACTTGCAAGCACGATGTCAAATACCGTAGGGGCCCTGCCGATAACGCCGTCCGGCGTCGGGACCAGGGACTACGTGATGATGAAACTTCTCGAAGCCAACGGGATAACCGAACAGGCCACACTCATCCCGCTTATCTTCACTGCGATATTCCTCTCCTACAGCCTACTCGGCGGAGTGATATTCGCGTTCAGCAGGAAGAATAAGCCTGATGACAGATAACAGAGGACCTGGCTTCGTCTTAAAAGCAGACTACGCCACGGCAGGCAGACGGAAGACGGCAGAGGACAGAGAAATCCCTTTGTTTTATTTTTCGTGGTGTTCGTGTGTTTCGTGGTCAAAGCTTCTGTGTATTCTGTGGTTAATGTTTATTTTGTTTCATTTGCACTGCCGGAATATGGCAAACACCTTTGCGGAAGTCGCAGATTCGGAGTAAATTATAATTTCATTTTAACACTGCGGGCTGATGCCTGCGTTACCCCGGGGATTCCAATATGAACAGAAATGTATATCTGAACATCATCGCGACCATACTGCTCGTTGCCGTCATCGTGATCGGGCTTGCGCTCATCAAATCCAACGACCTGATGCGCGACCGCGCGGAGCAGGTCTCCAAGCAGCTCGAGACAATCCAGGGGAAAATCAACACTCTTGAGAAAAAGGTTTCCGAAGTCAAGGTTGCAGCCCCCTCCTCCGTCCAGGCAGTCCAGCCACAGGACACATCTGCGAATATCGCAAACCTGGAATACTACGATCCGAAGGCCGAGTTCGGAGGCAGGCTGATCGCGGCGGTATCCAGCGAGACCAAGAATATGAACTACCTCATCAACAACGAGGCCTTTGTATCGGCAATATGGGATTATGCCACCGACAGCATCGCCGAAAGGGATCTTGAGCATGTGGAGAAGTTCGAGCCGAAGCTCGCGGAGAGCTGGTCTCTGTCCGACGACAAGCTCACCTACACCATCAAGCTCAGGAAGGGCGTGTTCTGGCATGATTTCACAGATCCGGTGTCCGGCAAGAAGTGGACGGACGTCGAGGTGAAGGCACAGGATTTCAAGTTCTATGTCGACGTGATCAAGGATGAGAATACCGACTGTGCGCCTTACCGTTCATATCTGCAGGACCTGGAGAAGGTCGAAGTGATATCCGACTATGAGTTCAAGGTGAAATGGTCCAAGCCGTATTTCATGTCCGAATCCATAACCCTCGGCCTGAACCCTCTCCCCCGACATCTCTATCATGCCTATGAAGGTCCATTCGACGGGAAGAAGTTCAACGACGACCACGAGAGGAACAGGATGGTCGTCGGCTGCGGGCCGTACCGGTTCGAACGCTGGGACAAGGGCCAGAGGATCGTCCTGAAGACCTGGGAGAAATATTACGGCAGGAAATATGGTGTCCAGCCACCCATCGAGAACATCGTCTTCGAAGTGATCCCTCATCCGAACACGCAGTTCCAGTCGCTGACGTCTGGGATGATCGACAGGATGGGCCTGACCCCGGAGCAGTGGGTCAACAGGACGAACACACCCGAATTCGACGGGAAGACCGGCAAAATAGAGAAGCTCAAATATCCTTCACGTTCCTACAGCTATATCGGATACAATCTGGCGATGCCGTTGTTCCAGGACAAGCTTGTCAGGCAGGCCCTCACGCATCTGGTGAACAGGGAGAAAATTTTGAAGGAGGTCTACTACGGGCTTGGCAGGATTGTCACCGGACCTTTCTTCATCGACACTCCTTATAATGACAAGAGCATACAGCCGTATCCCTTTTCGATTGAAAAGGCGAAGGAGCTTCTCGCAAAGGCCGGCTGGAAGGACTCCGACGGCGACGGGATACTCGACAAGGGCGGGACGAAGTTCGAGTTCACAATCCTGGGCGTTTCAAACCATCCGCTGCAGGAGAGGATACTGCCGATAGTCAAGGAGGACATGGCGAAGGCCGGAATCGTCATGAACATAAGGTTCGTGGAATGGTCGGTCTACACCCAGCGTCTGGAAAACAAGAGTTTCGAGGTATGCATCCTGGGCTGGAGCATGGGGTTCGAGGACGATCCTTACCAGCTCTGGCATTCTTCCGAGGCGGACAAGAAGGCGTCCAGCAACCACATAAGCTTCAGGAACAAGGAGGCCGACAGGATAATCGAGGCGATCAGGCCGTGCTTTGATCTCAACAAGAGGATAGAGCTGTGCCACGAATTCCATAAGCTCCTGCACGAGGAGCAGCCATACACCTTCCTGATTTCCCCGTACAGCCTGATCGCGCAGAGCAAGGCATACAGGAATGTAAGGGTGTTCCCCGGCGGAGTTGAGACGAAGATCATGTGGTGCCCGAAGTCAGACCAGAAACCGGTGCCTGGAGCGCAGTGAGACTGAACCGGAGAATCGGAGACAGGGAGAACCGGAGAGTTGTCTTGAGATTGAATTTGTTGGTAGTTAACGCATTATTGCGTGTCTCTTCGGGAATAAATCACAGCCAATAATGGCTTAACTACAAACTTTGGAAACTAAATCAAAATCCTAGGAATAAAATGACAAATAAAATAAACGATCTGTATCATTACATAAAAGAATGCGGGAGGGTGATGGTCGCATATTCCGGCGGGATCGACTCCTCGTTCGTCCTAAAGGTGTGCGTTGAGACTCTTGGCAGGAAGAACGTGCTGGCGGTCACCGGCGCATCAGAGACGTTCACCGACGTTGAACTGGCCGGCGCGAAGAAATTCGCAAAGTCGGTCGGCGTGGAGCATGTGGTTGTGACGACCCGCGAAATCGACAATCCGGACTTCAGGTCGAATCCGCCGCTCCGCTGCTACCATTGCAAGAAGGAGTTCTACACCAAGCTTGCGGAAGTCGCAAAAAAGCGCGGATTCAAGTTCATCATAGACGGCTCGAACAAGGACGACACCTCCGACTACCGTCCGGGGCGCAAGGCCGCGCAGGAGATCGGAGTCATCAGCCCTCTGATCAAGTTCGGGATCGACAAGGCCCAGCTGAGAAGGCTCGCAAGGAAGATGGGCATCAAGATCTGGGACAAGCCGTCCAACCCGTGCCTTGCCAGCAGAGTCCCTTACGGAGAGGAGATCACTGAGGAGAAACTTGGAATGATCCACGGCGCCGAGACTTTCCTGAGGAAAAAGGGTTTCAGGAATGTCCGTGTGCGCCACCACGGCAAGCTCGCGAGGATCGAAGTGCCGGAGAAGGAGATCATCAAGCTCATAAGAGAGCCTCTCAGAAGCCAGATCATCAGGGAACTCGGCAGGATCGGCTTCACCTGGATTTCAATAGACATCAAAGGCTACCGGACAGGCAGCCTGAACGAAGTGCTGGGGCTGAAGAAAAAAGGATGAATGGCAAGCCAGTGGCCAAGAAACCCAGTGACCAAGTTGCCAAGTTTTGAAATAATTGTCAAATCTCGGACACTTGGCCCCTCCGGCACTTTGAATCTATTCACAAATCCATTCACCCGCTATATTATCCCCATGTTAGTCCGCAAGATCATACACATCGACATGGATGCGTTCTACGCATCCATCGAGCAGCGCGACAACCCGAAGCTGCGCGGGAAGCCGGTAATTGTCGGCGGACTGCCCGGAAGCCGCGGCGTTGTCTGTACCGCCTCCTACGAGGCCAGGAAGTTCGGCGTCCATTCGGCAATGCCGATAAACATGGCGGTGAAGCTCTGCCCCCACGGCAACTTCCTTCCTGTAAGGATGGACGTCTACGGCGCCGAGTCCGAGCGCATCAGGAAGATTTTCCTCGATTACACCGACCTTGTCGAACCACTTTCGCTTGACGAGGCATATCTCGATGTGACGCACAACAAGAAGAACATCCCTTCGGCGACATGGGTGGCGAAGGAGATACAGAAGAAAATTTATGCTGAGACAAAACTTACTGCCTCCGCCGGAGTCTCGTTCAACATGTTCCTTGCGAAGATCGCATCTGGAATGCATAAACCGTCGGGCCTGACCGTCATAACACCAAAGGAGGCGGACGAGTTCATCGACAGCCTGCCTATCGATGATTTCTGGGGCATCGGCAAGGTCACGGCGGAAAAGTTCCGCGGGCTGGGAATCGAGAAAGGGGAAGATCTCAAGAAAATGTCTCTGTCGGACCTCGTGCTGGCGTTCGGGAAGTCCGGCATCTACTACTACAATATCGTCCGCGGCATGGACGACAGGGTGGTGACGCCGGACCAGCCCCGCAAATCGCTTGGACGTGAAGTCACGTTGGAACGGGATACTGACAGCATTTTTGAAATCCGGGAGCTCCTCAGGGAACTTTCCACCGAAGTGGAGGAGATGCTGCACGGGGAGAAACTCTCGGGAAAGACTGTCACTTTGAAATTGAAGTACGATGATTTCACGCAGATCACCCGCCAGCAGTCGGCTGCGGGGAACGTTGACTCATCAAAAGTCATTTATGAAATCGCTTCCGGACTTCTGAAGAAAACGCAGGCGGGGGTGCGGAAAGTCCGGCTTGTCGGGGTTTCAGTATCCGGTTTTCCGCCGCCTCTGGACGACAAGGGACCGGTGCAGCTGACGTTCCCGTTCTGACAATTAATTGTTTCCTGTTCAATCCATGTTTTACGATGCCGCAGGCATCCGTAGGAGTGCGCAGACATAGTCTGCGCTTTCCGTGCCCACCCTATAAGACAAAAGCGGTGACTCTGTCACCGCACTCCGTGCGGAGCTTCGCTCGTAAAGAGGCAAGAAGAACAATCTCAGGAACTGCCTGTTCTTGTCACATCGCCAGTGCGACGATTATTATCAGGTCGATGATGAAGAGTGCGACAATCGCGGCCTCGAGGAGGAACATCACCCAGTTGAAGGCGTCCTGCTGCAGGATCGAATAGATGCTGTCGAGCGCGCGGAGCTTCTGGTTTACGGCGTTCTCCCATTCTGAAAGATGGAAACGGGCGGCGCATCCCATGTAGATTCTTGCGAGATGCCATTCGCCGAAGAACTTCGAGATGTTGGTGATCTCGTCGGTGACCTTTGAAAGGTCCATCCTGACCTCGCGGAGCTCCCTGATCATCTTCTGCCTTGCGAACCAGTTCTTCATGCGTGAAGCCCTTTCGACCTCGTCGTACGCGTTGTCGAGTACCTGGTCGAGATAGAGGTCGTAGACCTTGAGCTCCATCAGCTGGAGGTTCGCCATCTCCATTACATAGAGGGTGTCGTTGTAGTCTTCCGGGATGTCTATCAGCAATGCCGCATCCCAGTCGATCACTGCAAGGTCGCGGCGGTAGTAGGAATACCAGCTCCTTGTGACGTCATCAACTTCCTGGGAGCTGAGCCGCGAAGGCTCGCTTTCGCCCACGAGGAGCCCCGCGACATCGCGTGCATTCCGTTTCAGCCAGGATTCGCAGTCCATGTCGCCGCCGGCGGCAGGTGAGGAGTCCTCCATAGGTGCGCCAACGCAGAACACGGTGAAATCCTCCGGCGGCGCAAGTTCCGCGACCGGAGTGTCCAGGACATCCCTGATGCTGTTGAATATCTTGCGCGCCATATCCATGACGCACTTTTCCATTTCTGATCCTTCCTTCAGCTGCAGATCCCGGTACGGGAACAGGTCGGGAAGTCCGTTGATTTTCACCGGAACCCTAAGTTTGACGGATATCGCTCCGATGGCGAAGATCTTTATTGTGGCTGAGAGCTTGACAGGTCCGGACGGCCCTTTAAGCTCAATACTTTCGAGCTGTATCGCCAGCGGGCGGTAGACCGGAAAGTGGCGCGGCGTGTCCTTGAGGCGTCCGATCTTGTGCAGTTCGGCGGAACCGCTCAGGATCTTCTCGACCTTCCTGAGATCAGCCTCCTGGGCGATGTCGAATGCGAACATGTATATGATTTCTGCGTTCATAAGACACACTTTAACTTCAATTCGGAGATATGTCAAAACAAAGTAGTCCTTATTGACCTTCGTTCCGGAGGTGCTATATTTTCGTGACCGCTAACGGAAACTTGCAAGGACAAAGAGGAGAACTCATGAACTACGGACATTTCGACGACAAGCTGAACGAATATGTGATAAGCACCCCCCTGACCCCGCGCCCATGGGAGAACAGGCTCTGGAACGACAAGCTCAACGCCCAGATAACAAACCACGGCACGGGCATCGTCTACGAACGCGACGCCGAAGGACGCTTCATACTCTACAACTGGTCGAACCACCGCTACCTGTATGTCTACGACAGGACCGACAAGGTTCTATGGTGCCCGTCCTGGTATCCCGCCAACGTAGAACTTGATTCGTACGAATGCAGGCATGGTCTGAAATACACGACAATAAAAGGCTCCAAAGGCGGAGTCGAGATCACCTGGAGGACAACCGTCCATCCAGATGATCCGACGGAGATCTGGCAGGTTGAGATAAAAAATATTTCAGGCAAAGACAAGGATCTACTTCTTGTCCCGTTCTACCAGGTAGACATCTCTTTCAAGGATCCCTACTGGGGCACGATGAACCTGTTCAAGTCGCATTTTTCAGACAAGGCCAACTGTCTTTACATAAAGAACTACTCCCACAGGCGAGATCTGGAACGTTATGCTGTGGCGTACCATTCCAATCTGCCGATCATAAAATATGAGTTTGACAGCGCGGCGTTCCTGAAGGGATTCTCACCGTTCTCGCGTCCGAAGACCGTCACCGACGATATTTTTACCAATTCGTCTCCGGACAGGCAGCCGCCCGCCTTCGCCGTAGGATATGATGTCCGGCTGAAATCGACGGAGGTTAAATTCCTGGATGTTGAAATCTTCTCGGCGGACTCCTTCGAGGAGGCGCAGGATAGATCTCTCGCATATTCCGGAAAAAAACTATATGAGCTCTCGGTGTCCAGGCATCTTGAGGACAACATGGGACTTTTGAAGGAAAACACTATTTCGACCGGGGACGCCTCGT
>CAZDNQ010000149.1:0-9865 GCA_964506605.1 uncultured Victivallis sp.
CTTTTCGCATGGGACATAACACAAGGATGATTGGATTAATGGATGGCTGGATGATTGGGAAAAATCTATAGTAACTTTTATCGAAGAGAAAATTTTTCTTTAATAGGCAACCTATGCACAACCAGATGTTTTCTCCCGATCGCGCGACATCCTCGGGCATGCTCTGCATAAGGCGTGTCTGGGAGGTGCGAGGGGATCTGGACTACCAGAATGCCTGGAACAAGGGATATCCCGGAAAAGGGAATATCCTTGTCCGGACGCTGGCCGGAGAAGGTTTCATAAAGTTGAAGAATGGAAAAAGGCTTAAATGTCTTCCTGAAACACTTGTCAGTCTCGCGCCGAAAATGATTGCCTCATACGGTTGCGTCAAACCCCAATGGTCATTCTGGTGGATAGAATGCGAAAACTCCAGTTCCTTGAATTTCCCCCTGAATACCATTTTGAATATCAGGCAGGTCAAGGATGAACTGAATTCCCTGACGGAGAGCATCAGGCTGCTTCCCGGAGGAGAAACTGCCGCATTGGAAGCCGCCGCATCCGTAAATCTCCTCCTGCGGAGATGGTACCGCAGCTGGCGTGAAGGCGGAAAGCCTGCCAGCCCCGGACGTGACAGGCTCCTCAACATTCTTACAATCATGCAGGCCTCGGCAGAAGATCCGCTTCCGATTGCGATACTCGCAAAAAAGGCGTGCCTCAGCGAGGGTAGGTTCCGACATGTATTCATGAAGACAACCGGGATATCTCCGAAGTCGTACTACGACAGCCTCAGGCTGAACAGGGCAATGACCTGGCTTAGGGACACAGACATGAAGCTTTCGGAAATAGCCGACAGTCTGAGCTTCTCAAGCGCTTTCCACTTCAGCCGCGCATTCAGGAAGCGTTTCGGCAAGCCTCCCTCGGACTTCAGGCCTAAATGAAGAATGACGGAGCGAAGGAGATTTTCAAAGCCAGCACAGGCTAATACCAGAAAAAGAATCCCGGAAGAAAATCTTCCGGGATTCAATCTTGAGAATATTTAGATGAAACAGGCAGGCCTATTTTATCTTGAAGGCCTTGGCAAGATCTATCTTTGACTCGACATCCAGGGCGATGAGGGTCTTGGTGTGGGTTATGCCTTCTATGTGGTGGGGCATCTTGTCGACGATTATCTCTGAAAGCTGCTTGCTGTCCTTGACGCGTATTATGGCCGCAAGATCATATTCGCCTGCGATAGTATAGAGCTCCGAAACCCCCTTTATCTTCATTACGTTATCCGTAACCTGCTTGAGCTTAGGCCGCTGCACGTTGATCAGGACAATTGCTGTTACCATGTTTCTCCATCTCCTTATACTGTTAGAGATTCCTTTTGTTTCCTTTTTTTAAATTTATAGCAAATAGGGCTTTAGACAAAGGATTTTAGGAAAATATTCAATTTTTAATAAAATGGTTGCAAGACCATGTCAATGCGGTATATTAACCGGCTCTTTGTAAAAGACCAGAGTTTTTTTGCCACCTCGCAGGTGGCATAATTTTATTTGTAGAATAATTAATCCAGGAGATATGAAAATGTACGCGATTATCGCAGCAGGTGGAAGACAGTACAGGGTCAACAAGAATGACATCATCGATGTTGATCTCATGGGCGGAAAAGAAGGTGAAAAAGTGACTTTCTCGGAAGTCCTCGTAGCCGGCGAAGGCAAGGATCTCAAGTTCGGCAGCCCCCTTCTCAAGGGTGCGACGGTAACCGGCGAGATCATCAAGCACTTCCGCGGCCCCAAGCTCATCGCATTCAAGATGAAGCGCCGCAAGGGCTACAGGAAGACCAAGGGGCACCGCTCGGAGCTCACGAAGGTCAAGATCACCGGGATCGAAGCCTGATCGGATATCCAATTTCGAACAAGGAATTTCGAATAACTGAAGTAATACAAATTCCTAAATACTGAACCCTGGCGACAGGAGACCGTATAAATGAATTACGACCGGAACAAGGCGCTGCTGCAGACGGAAATGGACGGATTCCCTTCTCCAAAAAGGGGGAAGGTCCGCGACATCTACGATCTCGGAGACTCCCTCCTCTTCGTCGCCACCGACCGCATCAGCGCCTTCGACGTCGTAATGCCCAACGGCATCCCCGACAAAGGCAAAGTTCTTACTGGCCTTTCACTTTTCTGGTTCGATCTCATGAAATGGATGCCGAACCACCTCATCACCGCCGACGTCTCTAAATATCCTGATAATCTGAAGAAGTATTCCAAGGATCTCAAGGGCCGTTCGATGCTGGTTAAAAAGGCAAAGCCTCTCGCGATCGAATGCATCGTCCGCGGTTATATCACTGGAAGCGGATGGAAGGACTACCAGAAGTCCGGCTCAGTATGTGGAATCCCCCTCCGCAAGGGATACAGGCAGGCAGAGAAGCTCGACGAGGCGCTCTTCACCCCGTCCACCAAGGCCGAGCTCGGAACCCACGATGAAAACATAAGCTTTGAGAAGTCAAAGGAAATAGTCGGCGCGAAATTCGCACAGAAGGCGAAGGACTATTCCATAAAGGTCTACAATACCGCGGCTGACTATGCCGCGTCAAAAGGCATCATCCTGGCCGACACCAAGTTCGAGTTCGGCGTAATGGGCGACGACCTGATCCTCATCGATGAAGTGCTGACACCCGACTCCAGCCGTTTCTGGCCGGCGGACCAGTACGTGGTCGGTGGAAATCCGCCAAGCCTCGACAAGCAGTTTGTCAGGGACTATCTCGAAAGCCTCAACTGGGCGAAGACCCCTCCTGCCCCGGATCTTCCCGACAGCATCGTCTCAAAGACGCACGAGAAGTATCTCGACGCCTACAAGAGGATTACAGGCAAAACCCTGTAATCCAGAATCAGCCAATCATTATATGGAAGAGGTGTATACAAATGATATCGAATCTCACTAAGAACAAGAAACTGCTGGCGTATGTCGATGATGCTGTCAAGCTCTGCAAACCGCTCCATGTCCACTGGTGCGACGGCTCCGAGGAGGAGAACAAGCACCTCTGCGAGGAACTCGTAAAGCACGGCACATTCACGAAGCTGAACGAAAAACTCCGCCCGGGCTGCTATGTGGCGCGTTCCCATGCAAGCGATGTCGCCCGCGTCGAGGACCGCACCTACATATGCTCCGCAAAGCAGGAGGACGCCGGCCCGACGAACAACTGGACAGATCCGGTGGAGATGAAGAAGAAGCTCAAGGACATGTTCAACGGATGCATGGAAGGCCGCACGATGTACATCATCCCATTCTCCATGGGGCCGTTGGATTCCCCGATCGCCAAGATCGGAATCGAGATAACCGATTCGGCATATGTCGTCGTCAACATGAGGATCATGACCCGCATGGGGAAGAAGGTCCTGGATGTCCTCGGCGACAGGGAGAATTTCATACCCTGCATGCACTCAATCGGCGCCCCGCTCAAGCCCGGACAGAAGGATGTGCCTTGGCCGTGCGAACCAGATCCAGCAAAGAAATATATCGTCCATTTCCCTGAAGAGCCTTCCATCTGGTCCTACGGTTCCGGATATGGCGGCAACGCACTCCTCGGAAAGAAGTGCCTTGCGCTCCGCATCGCTTCTGTTGTCGCCAGGAAGGAAGGATGGATGGCCGAGCACATGCTCATCCTCTCGCTGACCTCCCCCAAGGGCAAGAAATATTATATCGCGGCGGCATTCCCGAGCGCCTGCGGAAAGACAAATCTCGCGATGATGCAGCCGACCCTTCCGGGCTGGACAGTCAAGTGCCTCGGCGACGATATCGCCTGGATGAGGATTGGAAAGGGCGGCAAGCTCTACGCAATAAATCCTGAAACCGGATTCTTCGGAGTCGCGCCAGGAACCTCGATGAAGTCGAACCCGAACGCCATGCTTTCAATAACGAAGAATTCCATCTTCACGAATGTCGCGCTCACGCCTGAAGGCGACATCTGGTGGGAGGACATGGGCGTACCGACCCCGGCAAAGGCGATCGACTGGGAAGGCAAGCCCTGGACGCCGGACTGTGGCCGCAAGGCCGCCCATCCCAACGCCCGTTTCACCGCCCCTGCATCGCAGTGCCCGGTGATCGATCCCGACTGGGAGAAGTCGGAAGGCGTTCCAATATCGGCGATACTTGTCGGCGGACGCCGTCCTTCGACGATCCCTCTTGTGAATGAAGCCTTCAACTGGGAACATGGTGTGTTCATGGGTTCGGCCGCAGGTTCGGAAACGACCGCCGCCGCCCTTGGCCAGGCCGGAGTGCTCCGCCGCGATCCGTTCGCGATGCTCCCGTTCTGCGGGTATCATATGGGAGACTATCTTGCACACTGGCTTGCCATGGCAGGACGCACGGACCGCGCCAATCTTCCGAAGATCTATTTCGTCAACTGGTTCAGGAAGAGCGCAGACGGCAAGTTCCTATGGCCGGGATACGGCGACAACAGCCGCGTCCTCAAATGGATCTGCGACAGGATCGAGGCGAACGTAAAGGCTGTCCCTACAGCAATTGGCAATCTTCCGAAACTGGAGGATCTCGATACGGCTGGGCTCAACATCTGCTGCAACGACATGAAACAGCTCCTGTCCGTCGATGTCGAAGGCTGGAAGAAGGAGCTTGAGGACATCTCAAAGAACTACGAGAAGTTCGGCAGCAGGCTTCCTGAAGCCCTGAAGAAAGAGCTCGAAGAGCTGAAGTCCAGGGTTGCCCAGGTATAGTTTTTTCTGGAGCGCAGACAATAATTTGAATAAATGAAAATCCCGCCATCCGGCGGGATTTTTTTTAAGTAGCTACGTCCTTTCTGCGTCCGCCGTAGTATCTCTACGAAGGCGGAAGGATGTACCATTCTTGAATTCATGGGACAGGCTTAAGTCCGTCCCTGCTTTAAATGCCGGATATGCTGAGTATCAATAATTCCTGATATCGTCGTCTTTTGGCGAGCCCATTTCATCGAACTTCCTGTTGGATCCGGCGGAAATTATTAAAATCCTTCCATTTTTTTTCCAGTTCATTGCTTCCCCAGAAAGAAAAATTTCCCCTTCGTGAACTTCGTGTTCTTCGTGGTGAAAAAATCCTACAGCATTCCCTTGGTCGAGAGCACGCCGGAGATGCGACTGTCGTAGGAGACCGCCTGGTCAAGCGCCTTGGCGAACGCCTTGAAGACGGCCTCGAAGGCGTGATGCGCCTCCTCGCCCTTCATGAGATTTATGTGCAGGTTCATCCCGGCCTTCACCGAGAGGGCCTGGAAGAATTCGTGGAAGAGCCTTGTATCGATGTCCTTGACCTTTGCGGCCGGAGGGACGAGATCATAGACAAGATAGGGTCTGCCGGAAAGGTCAAGCGAGACCATTGCCAGCGCCTCGTCCATAGGGAGAATGCACCAGCCATAGCGGCGGATGCCCTTCTTGTCGCCTGCGGCCTTCGCAATCGCGTCGCCCAGGACTATTCCGAGATCCTCTATCGTGTGGTGGCAGTCAATCTGCAGGTCGCCTACTGCGCTGATCTTCAAATCGAAAAGACCGTGCTTCGCGAACAGTTCGAGCATGTGGTTGAGGAAGGGAATGCCGGTGGAGACGGTGCTCCTGCCGCTGCCGTCCAGGTTTATCTCGACGGTGATATTTGTCTCCTTGGTCTTCCTGACGACTTTTGCCGTACGCTTTGCATTTTTCATACGAAAATCCTTTCTAGGCCACAGAACTCACAGATGACACGGAAAATATAATCATGAATTACCTGAATTACACGGAAGTTCAAAGTTTTTTTCCTTCGTTTGGGGAATCCTTGCCGTTCCGGTATTCGAGCGGAGTGCATCCTGTGATCTTCCTGAAGACAGTGCTGAAATAGTTTCCATTCCTGAATCCGCACATGCCGGCTATCTCTGAAACGGACATCTCCCTGTGGAGCCTCAGGAAGGTCTTCGCCTCATGCATCCGTTTCTCGTTCAGGAGAATCCGGAAAGTCCTGCCTGTCATGCCGTGTATCCTTCCGCTCAGATAATTAGGATTGACACCCAGGAGCACGGCCAGGTCCGTGAGGGCCACGTCCTCAGCATATCTCTGCTCTATGAATGAAAGGCATTGCGAAGTGAAATCCGTCCCGGTCCTATGTTTGAAATGTCCTGGCTCCTCAAATGCCAGAAGTTCAAGTTCGACCTGGATGAACTGCGAGACAAATGACGCCCATTTGAACAGTTCATGCTTCTTCCCGGGATCAGGCGGGAGGTGGGCGCAACGCCTTTTGGAAGGGCGCGCAGGACTTTCCAGATGCAGGCTGCCAAGATAGACGACTGCAGACAGTTTCCCGGCATGAATCACCGGCTGGGCCAGTTCCCATGCTCCGTTCGGGCAGAAACCGCAGAACGCCCTTCCCTTCTGCGCAATCCGGATGCTCCTTTTCTTGTTGTCCTGGCATATATTGAATTTTCCTCCCAGCTTCATCCGCCTGCAAAAATCGCTGGAATGGATGTGCTGGTCAGGATCCAGCTTGAGCCTTTCGGCGGAGAAGAAGGCCGGATGCAGGGTCTCTATGTTCACGACTGCACCCGTCTTCCTTGCGATCATCCTCAGAAGTTTCATGAGTCTCATACTAGATACCTGAGATAATTGGAGATTCCTCCTAATAAATTTAAAGAGACATATGATATATTCAAACTATATTCAAGTAATAAATCAAAGGAGGAATGACATGAGAACCTATATGGAACCTTCAAAGGGCATACCTGTTGTTGATGAAGTCGATGTGCTGGTAGCAGGAGGGGGCCCTGCCGGAATCGGAGCTGCGGTTGCAGCCGCGCGCACCGGAGCCAAGGTCTTGCTTATTGAAGAGCAGAACTGCCTCGGAGGAATGGCGACCTCAGGAATGATGTCCCACTTCACGGGTTCCAAGGATTCCCCGCTGTTCAATGAGATAAGCCGCCGGTGCAGGGACAGGAAATGGCCCTGCGAGGACCTGGATGCGGTCGGTCCAAACACCATAAACCATGAAAAGCTCAAGCTCGTACTCTTCGACATGATGGATGAATCCGGCGCCAGATACCAGCTGCATACCAAGGTGTCGGATGTAATTATGGAAGGGGACGTGGTCAGAGGAGTGATAACCGAAAGCAAGTCAGGCCGCGAAGCGGTAATGGCGAAAGTGGTTGTCGACTGCACCGGCGACGGAGATGTCGCATTCAAGGCAGGTGCCGCGTTCATCAAAGGCCGTGAAAAGGACGGCAAGATGCAGCCGGTCACCCTCATGTTCAAGATCGGCGGGGTCGACCGCAGCCGCGCGGTCTATCCAGGATCATTTGAAACACTTGTTGAGACCCCCAAGGGCGAACTTCAGGCGCTGGCGAGGAAAATTCTCCCCGCACCGGCAGGCCATGTACTCCTATACAAATCAACAATTCCGGACCAGGTGGTCGTCAACATGACGAACCTCACAGGCATCGACGGTTCGGACATCCGCGATCTGACCAAGGCTGAAACCGTGTGCCAGCGGCAGATCCCTGCGATTATAAAATTCCTCCAGGAATACGTTCCAGGCTATGAAAAATGCTATCTGATCGCCGCGGCCGCGAATGTAGGTGTCAGGGAGACACGCCATTTCAAGGGTCTCTATACTATGAACGAGACTGATATTGTCGAAGCGAAGGTCTTCGACGACTGGATAGCCACTAGGAACTTCTTCAACTTCGACATCCATAACATCGAGGGTTCCGGACTCGACGCCAACGGAGCCCAGCACAAGTTCAAGGCCCGCGGAGATTATACCATCCCCTACCGTTCATGCGTCCCGGAAAAGATAGATGGACTCCTTCTCTCAGGAAGAAACATCTCCGGCACACACAAGGCTCATTCCAATTTCAGGGTGATGTCAATCTGCCTGAACATCGGGCACGGAACAGGAGTCGCAGCGGCAATTGCTGCCAGAAAGAACGTCCAGCCACGCAAGGTCGATGTCAAGGAAGTCCAGGAGATCCTCAGGAAGCAGGGAATGCAGGTTTAAGAACGGAGGAAGAAAGCCATGACGCTGGCGACGTAGAATGCCAGACCTATCACAAGGAAAAGCATCTCCGCCTCGTAGAGTTTCGTCTTGCGGTTCCTGTATGTGATGATATCGGTCAACGTCTCCAAAGGTGTCGACGCCTTGAACTGCGTGGACCAGCGGATGCCCAAGGTGCCGATGAGAGTAAGTATCATGGCGATCAGGACCAGCAGGATGCCGGCTGTCATGCTGTAACGGCTGAAGGCGCAGCTTTCCGCAATCTTCGGACCTGAAAATCCCGTGATGGTGAGGGCGACTGTACCGAGAGTGAGAAGGAGCTGGCTCCGACCCTGGATCACGCTGAACTGCCCGTTCAAAAGATCAAGGCACTTCGCAAAATCTCCGGCATAGATCCTCAGAAGTTCTGCAGCCTCTTCAGCCGCGGAAAACTGACGCCCGTTTATTGTCGCCTCAGATTTCGAATCCATACAATATAATAATCTTTGTGTCTCTGTGTTTATACCGAAATGCTGCTCTTCTTCTTTTCGCCTTCGGCGAGTTCGGCCTTGTATTTTTTGAGGACGGGTTCGACGTGTTCCTCCAGGAATTCGTCCACCTGCTCAGGCGCCCTGCCGACAAACTTCCTCGGATCCATGATCTTGTCGATGTTCTTTGCGATCTTCGCAAAAAGCGGATCCTTTTTGATACGGTCGATGAGGTCGTTCGCTTCTCCAAGTTCCTTGACCCTTCTTCCTGCGGCCATCGAATGTGTGCGGATCGCCTCGTGGAGTTCCTGCCTGTCGCCGCCGCCCTTCACGGTGGCCATAAGGATGTTCTCCGTCGCCATGAAAGGCAGTTCGCTCCTGACATGGCTCTCGATGACCTTCGGCCAGACCTGGATTCCTTCTGCGACATTCGCAAGTATTGAAAGTATTACATCGGCAGCGAGGAACGCCTCAGCCAGGACGATCCTGCGGTTCGCGGAGTCGTCAAGCGTCCTTTCGAACCACTGGGTGGCATGTGTGTTTGCGGGATTCGCAGGGAGGGAGATCAGATATCTCGCAAGCGAGCAGATCCTCTCGCAGCGCATCGGGTTGCGCTTGTAGGCCATCGCGCTCGATCCGACCTGCTTCGATTCGAAAGGCTCCTCGATCTCCTTCAGGTTCGCCAGAAGCCTGATGTCGCCGGCGAACTTGTAGGCCGTCTGTGCGATACCGGAAAGTGCGGATACAACAAAATAATCAACTTTCCGGGTATAGGTCTGTCCGCTGACCGCAACGGACCTATCAAATCCCATCTCCTTAGTGACTAGTTCGTCGAGCTTCCTGACCTTGGCGTGGTCGCCGTTGAAAAGCTCGAGGAAGCTGGCCTGAGTACCCGTCGTACCCTTGACGCCGCGGAATGGGAGCCGTTCAATCTCATTTTCAAGTCTTTCGAGATCAAACAGCATGTCCTGTATATATAAGGTAAATCTCTTGCCGACAGTAGTGAGCTGCGCCGGCTGGTAGTGCGTGAACCCGAGGGTCGGCATATCCTTGTACTGCTCTGCGATCTTTGCGAACTTCGCAATTGCGACTAGAAGCGCGCGGCGTATGAGCTTCAGCCCGTCGCGCATCTGGATGAGTTCGGTATTGTCGGTGACATAACAGCTTGTCGCGCCGAGATGGATGATGGGCTTCGCCTTCGGGCAGAGCTCGCCGAACACATGTATGTGGCTCATCACATCGTGCCTGAGCTCTTTCTCCTTTGCGGAGGCGGCCTCGAAATCTATGTCTTCGAGATGGGCGGCCATCTGTTTCCGGTCCTGCATCACCTGATCATGCGGACTGTCGGG
The DNA here is from genome assembly GCA_964506605.1 of uncultured Victivallis sp. Taxonomy (GTDB): domain Bacteria; phylum Verrucomicrobiota; class Lentisphaeria; order Victivallales; family GWF2-50-93; genus GWF2-50-93. The sequence goes on from CAZDNQ010000149.1 coordinate 9,782, forward strand.
ACGCAGACGTCCTGGATCGTTCAGTTCCTGCTGACCGCCGTCGTTCTGTTTGGCCCAGGGCGCCGGTTCTGGCAAAAGGGCGTT
>CAZDNQ010000150.1:0-9816 GCA_964506605.1 uncultured Victivallis sp.
AAGGTGGAGATTCCGTCAGCGGAGGAGCTTGGGATCGAGACGACTGCCGGTATGAAGGAGAAGAGGGCATGTTTCGTGACCCTCAAGGAGAACGGCGAGCTCAGGGGATGCATCGGCGAGATATTCCCGAGCCAGCCGTTGTTCAACTCCGTGATCACGCATGCGATCGCGGCGGCGGTGAAAGATCCGCGTTTTGAGCCTGTCGGAAAAAGCGAGATAGGGAAGCTTGTGATTGAGATTTCCGCGCTGACTCCGCCGAAGGAGGTGTCGTCATATAAGGATATAAGGATCGGCACGGATGGCATGGTGATGAAGAAGGGGTTCCGCTCGGCCGTGTTCCTGCCGCAGGTCGCGCCTGAGCAGAAATGGGATCTGGAAAAGACCCTGTCAAACCTTTCCAGGAAGGCCGGCCTTTCCGCCGATGCCTGGAAGGAAGGCGCGAGCTATCTGACGTTCCAGGCCGAGGTCTTCGGAGAGGAAGAGAAGAAGTAATTTAACGCAAAGACGCAGAGGCGCAGTGCAATTTCCGGAAAAACACAGGAAGAGCTTTGCGATATTCGCAATCGGTTTTTTCGCGATAGCGTCGCAGGCGCTGTTGTTCCGCGAGTTCCTAGGCTCATTTGAAAGCAACGATATTGCGGTCGGCGTGTTCTTTTCGTCCTGGTTCTTCTGGATAGCAATCTCCTCGTCGCTGGTGCTGTTCTTCAGGGATTTCTCAACGAAGATTGCGGCAAAGACCCATCTTGTGATCCTGCTTTATGCACCGGCATTCCTGCTCCAATACGCGATAATGCTGGACATAAGAAGCCTCGCCGGCGTCGAGGCGTATGAGATATTCCCGATATGGAAGCTCATTGCATGGGCGGTAATTGCAAGTTCGCCGGTAAGCTTCATCACCGGCGCCGTCTTTCCTCTCGCGTGCAGGTGGTCGGCTGAAAGTTCCAGGCATCCTGTCGCGGGCACGTTCATATTTGAATCGCTGGGGAGTTTTGCCGGAGGTGCCGGGACGACGCTTCTCCTCTATGCAGGGATGCCTGTTGAGTATTTGTCGCTCATGCTATGCCTTGTGATCGTCGTGGCATGCAGCCTGTTTCTCAGGAAGATCCCTGCGCTATGCCTTCTGGCGGCTGGAGCTGGACTGGTCATTTCCGCTGTGCTTTCAAATATCGGCGACAATGTGAGGATCCGCAAGTGGACCAGGCTTCTGCCTGCGGAATCGTACAGGGGATCCTTCACGACTCCGCAGGCGGAATATCTCTACGGGCTCTACAAGGGACAGTGGTCGATTGTCCGTGAGGGCGGTGCGGGGGAAAGCGTGCCTGACCGCGAAAGCGCACTGAAGATCATATCCATCCATCTGTGCCAGAAGCCCGACGCAAAAAAAATACTTGTCATAGGCCAGGGGCTGAACATATGCAGGGAGCTTCTGCGGTTTCCGCAGATAAGCGAGGTCGCGTGGGTCCATTATGACGGTGATTATGTCCGCAGGGTCAATTCCGTCCTGCCTGCCGAAATGAGAATAAGCGACCTCCGTTTCCGTCCAGTTTCAGGCATCGACGCCAGGGAGTTCCTCAAGGCAGGTGGAAACGCGTACGACATAATCATCGTGAACATGCCTGACGCCACAAGTTCTGTGGTCAACCGCTACTTCACCGTCGAGTTCTACGAGGCGGCCGCGGGAGCTCTTGCACAAGACGGGATCGTCGGAGCCTGTTTCAGTTCCGGCGAAAACGTGATCGGTCCGGAGCTTGCGCTTTCCGGAGCCTCGATAAAGAACAGCCTGGGGTATGTGTTCAAGAACCTTGTGATAGTTCCGGGTGACAGCAGCTGGTTCATCGCATCTGATTCGCAGGGGATCACCGGGGAGCCGGACATGCTCGTGAAAAGACTTGCCGGTGTCAGGGGCGTTTCCAAGCTGTACCAGCCTGAATCGCTCAGGAGCCTTTACATTCCCGGCCGTGCGGAATTCGCACTCCAGTCATTCGCTTCGGCTCCGGGCGGTGCGTCAGCAATGATAAATACCGATTCAATGCCGCTGGGATTTCTCTATGCGCTGCTGCTTTCTTCGAGGCAGTCGGGGATGGACGTTACCGGGATCTGCGTTAAGATCATAGGGAAGGGGATGGGGATACTGCTTGTTCCGCTTCTGGTTTTCTTCTGTCTGGCACTCTTGTCGGCGGTAGCGGAAAGTTCAGGCAGACCCGCCAATCCGGGTGCCGTCAGAATTATCTTCTGCGCCGGATTCGTGAGCATCGGTACGGTCATCGTTCTCATGTATCTTTTCCAGACTCTGCTCGGTACGCTGTATGTCAATGCCGGGCTTGTCTCCGCGCTTTTCATGCTGGGGCTTGCGGCCGGGGGGACGATTGCAGTATTGCCCTGGGCGCTGGAGAGATTCTCATCCGGGATGATGCTTCTGGCTGCGCTCACCCTGCATGTGGTCCTGCTGTTTGCGATCTCATACCAGGAGCCGGGGTTCTGGAGCTTCAGCTGGTTCGCCATGGCGTTTCTTTTTTCAGGGATCTGCTGCGGGACATACTTCCCGATTGCAGCCCGGATGCTTAAGGAATCGAAAAAGGGCGAGATCGAGTCCGGTGGAAGTCTTGAGGCGGCGGACCATGTCGGCGCGTGCCTGGGCGCAATTTCCTGCGGGATACTGATAGTGCCGTTCTATGGGACAAGCGGGGCGCTGATATTCTTCATGATGCTTCTTGCTCTCAATATTCCGCTATGCAGTGCCAGGACGCTGCTTGGAACTGCGTCTGATGAAGTTTCCTCCGGAATGTTGATATTGCGACATGGAGCATATATCTTTTTCGGTGCGGGTGCGTTCCTGGCGATATCAGCGAGGTTGATTTTTGGAATGGGAACATCTCTCTATATAATGTTTGTCGCGCTGGCCCTGTTTGCATTCCTTGCATTAAGGAAGGGCAGGGGTAGCCGCCCACTGATGTTTGCAGTTGCGTTTGCGCTGGCTGTCACATCGGCGGTTGAGTTCTATTCGCTTGTCAGGATGAAGGATTCATCTTTAGCACCATCCGGGCCGAGGCCGCCGCCGGTGCTTGTTGAACAGTCAGCGCCTGCAGCCGCTGTAAAAGGTGAAACCAAAGGTGCGCCTGAGTCTGAATTGCCCGCCACCGGAGTTCCGCGCGATGTCGACATGCCAAGGCTGAAGGGCATGATAAAGAGCGGACGACTTTCCGGCAAGGAAGCGGATTTCTACGACAAGATGGACGCCAATTGAACATGCGCCGGACAGGATGGCCGCGCCCCCCTGCCTGCTGATGTATTACACGGACACTGTCCAGCCGCCTAGGAAAAAAATCACGATTCCCTCTTGACACAGCTCTATTTCCGGCGTATAATAATTGCAGTCAAATCAATTTGATGAAAGAGGCGTCGCATGAACGGCAGGGCCACGGTTGCGGATGTCGCGAAAAGAGCGAAGGTGTCCAGGAGCACCGTCTCCCACGCGCTCAGCGGGAAGCGTCCTATAAGCCTGAAGGTCAGGGAGAGGATCTTCGCCGCCGCCTCCGCGCTGAACTACACGCCGTCAGCAGTAGGCAAGGCGATACGCGGGCAGAAGATGATGATAGTCGCCGCGCTTGTCGACGGCATGGAGAAGGCGAGCACAGGTGTATTGATGGAGACCTTCCAGAGGGCGTTTGCTAAACACGGCTACGACATGGCGATCTATGTCTGCGGAAATGACAGCGCAAAGGCGCTGTCGCTGATGAGGCATCTTTCCGGCGGACTCGTCGACGGCATTGTGAATTTACTTCCGGACATATCGGTCAACCAGGCCGTATGCGCATGCTCTCCTGTCCCGGTGCTGACATATCTGCGGCCGCACAGTTCGTCTCCTGTCTATATTGATGTAAAGGGCGGAGTGCGTGATGCGTTTGACTATCTCTGGGGGCTTGGACACAGGAAGATAGGGTTCATCGGCGGTGACAAGGCGAAAGGCGCCGAGATGATCTCCAATCCCGAGGTGGAGAGCGTCAGATTCTACCTTAGAGAGAGAGACGCCTGGGACCCCTGCCGCGTCAAGCAGTCGCCGGGCGAATTCAATGACGGGATAGTCCATGCCGACGAGCTTTTCAAGCAGGGGTGCACTGCGATAGTTGCGGCGAACGACCAGGTTGCAGCCGGAATCTATTCATGGGCTTTCGGGGAGGGGGTCAGGATTCCAGACGACCTCTCAGTCGTGGGGCTCAACGACAGCCCGCTTGCCCTGATGCTCACACCTGCGCTGACGAGCGTCCAGTTCCCGCTGCGCGAGACCGCCGAGATAACGGCTGAGGCGATGGTTGAGAGGCTCAACGGCGATTCATTCCTGCAGCACAGGGTGCTGTCGCCAAAGCTCATCATACGGCGTTCGGCTGAGGCTGTCAAAAAGACGGAGGCGAAATGAAGATGGAAGCGGACATCACCTGCCGCCGATTTGCGATTGCCGATTTGGAAAAATGCAGTCCAGCATCAGGTTCCCGGTATCCGTCATCGTATTTCACACTGATCGAGCTGCTGGTCGTAATTGCGATCATCGCAATCCTGGCGTCGATGCTGCTGCCGGCGTTGAAGAATGCTAGGGATTCCTCTAAGGGCTCGATCTGCCTTAACAATCTGAGGCAGCTCAACCTGATGGTGATGGACTACGTCGACTACAGCAGCGGCCATTTCATGTACTGCTATTATGCAAACGGCACGAAATGGTTCTATCCGAAGACCATGATGATACCGGCATATTTCAACTACGACCAGAAATCCGATGCATTCTACTATGACACGCAGGCCTCGACCGTCCTGAACTGCCCGGCATCCACGTCGAACGAGCTCAGTACCGGGACGCCGCCATGGGAGGGCGACTACTATGATTATTTCGTGAACAAGCTGCTTTTCAGGTATGAGACCGACAACGCCGTGGACGTCCCGCTCCAGAAGGTGAAGAAGCCCAGCGAACTGTTCATGTTCCTGGACAGGCTCAAATCCGACTTTCCCGCAGGGACGGGATACAACTGCTTCACCGGAGGCAGCGCCTTCTGCGGCGCGACCTACATGGCCAGGTCGGTGACGACGCGCCATAACGGGTCCTACAAGGCCGTATGTGTGGACGGGCATGTCGAGAGCACGAACATCCTGAATACAAATCAGAACAGCAACTTCGACAACAAGTAGGAACATTGATGTCCCTTATGGAAGGAGCGCGGCGATGATTAAAGCTGGAAACAGATTTACACTGATAGAGCTGCTGGTGGTGATTGCGATCATCGCAATACTGATAGCGCTTCTCCTTCCCGCGCTGAAGACCGCGAAGGGGATTGCGCGCCAGATCGAATGCGGCAACCAGCAGAAGCAGATCTATTACTGCATCATGATGTATGCCGGCGACTACGACGACATCATCGTGCCATTGAAGATGAGCCTGGACCACAGCGTCTCCAGCGGCACGCCGACAAAATGGTGGGCCATCTGGCCGGTGAAGCCGGGCCTTCTAGACGACTATCTCGGCGATACCGATTCGAAGAGGACGCGCATGCTCAGCTGCCCCGTGAAGACAAGTTCGCTTTTCCACTACGGGCTCAATTCGGGAGTTTCGCTTGTGGAGAACTGTTACGGGACCGAACCCACCAACGGGAGCCCGCTGGCTTTCTGGCCGACATACAGCCAGTCGCTCAAGATTTCAAGAATACCCAGGCCCGCAAATACGATGCTTCTCAGCGATGTGTTGAACGGAAGCCCCAGCTTCCATGGCCGCTTCGAACATGATTTCATGGATTTCACGGCGCATCCGTCCGGAACGAACATTACGTTCATCGACGGGCACGTGAATCCTGTCCGCCTGAACGATTATCTGTCCGGCTGCCAGCCGGCCAGCAACCGCGTAGGCGATGCCGCATATATTGGGATGCTTCCATATTAAACAAGGAGACGGATGATGAGAGACAAATTCCTGGCCGCGGTCATATTTCTTGCATTATGGGGAGTACGGCTTGCCGCCGAAGATGTCAGTGAGACCTATTTTGATTTCGACAGTCCCGAGGCCGCGCAGGAATGGACATATTTCTGGGGCAGGGGGGGCGGCGGTGGCATGGAATTCTCCGCTGAGCCTGTCAAATCCGGAAAGGGCTCCGGAAAACTTTCATATGCCTTCTCGAAGGCTGAAGATTATTTCGTCCTGGTATGCACACGTCCGCTGCCCGACGGCGTGCAGTCAATAAAGCTGCAGGTGTATGGCGACAATTCCGGACAGGTCCTATCATGCAGGATAATCGACCGCACCGGCGAGACATTCCTGTACCCGCTCAGTTCTGGAATAGACTGGACCGGATGGAAGGAGTTCGAAATAAATGTCGGAGCTCCTGACAAATGCTGGAGCGGAAACGGAGACAAAAAGATTGACAATCCTGCGAAGCTGGCATTCGACGTGAAGGGTTCCAAGGCCTGCAGCGGTTCCGTCAATATCGACAAGATAACGGCGGTCTCGAAAATAACTGACGCCAACCAGATAGTCCTCAGGCTCAGGAGCGCGGTGCCGGGCAACATCTTCTTCGCCGGGAAGGATGAGCCGCTGATCCAGGCTGAACTGGTCAACCGCGGAAGGAACAAGAGGGAGGTATCCCTGTCATGCAGGCTTTCAGCTTCCGGCAATCTTGCGCTGCAGAAGGAGGGAGTGAGGATGGAGATTCCCGGGCTGAGTGTGAAGAAGGCGGACATACCTCTCAAGCTGCAGGGGAAACCTGGCTACTACAGGCTGGATGTACAGGTGTTTTCCGGAGAGCTCAGCCTCCAGCGCGAGAGCGCCTCGCTTGCAGTCCTGGAACCGCAGGTCGTCGATGCCTCCAGCCCGTTCGGATTGAACCTCTCGCTTTCGCAGCGCTACGCCCCGCTCGAGATGGACGGTGCCGGAGCTCTTGCGGAAAGTCTGGGCATGAAGTGGTCCCGCGAGGAGATCTCATGGGAGAACGTGGAGGCTGTCAAAGGGACATTCCACTGGGAGAAGATAGATCGTGCCGTTGAACTTGCCGGCCGGCACAATATAGAGATACTCGGTCTGATAGGCTACTGCGCGGCCTGGGCCAGGCGGACTCCCGGAGAGCATGCCTCGCCGCCTGCGGACGTAAACGAGTACGCGAATTTTGTCGGACAGGTCGTAGCCCGGTACAAGGACAGGATAAAATACTGGGAGATCTGGAACGAGCCGGACAGCAAGGTGTTCTGGCCGCCGAAGCCGGATGCAAAGGAATACTGCGACCTGCTCAAGGCCGCATATCAGGCTGCAAAACGCGCGGATCCCGGATGCCATGTGATGACAGCCGGGCTCCTCGTCGGGATAAACCACCGTGACAACTGGTCTTTCCTGGAGGACATGTACAAGGGCGGCGCGAAGGACAGCTTCGACATCCTGGCGATGCATGCCTACTGCGATCCGCTCTCCCCTGATGAGGGCAGATATTCCGAGAGGCTGAACAAGCTCCGCGAGATAATGAAGAAGAATGACGATGGGAAGAAACCCCTCTGGCTTACTGAGGAAGGCTGGCCTACCGCTCCGGGGAAACCAAACAGCGTAAGTGAAAAACTGCAGGCCGACTACCTTGTCAGGTCGCATGTCCTCGCGCTGGGTGCGCCTGGCGTCGAGAAGTTCTTCTGGTTCCTCATGAGCGACGGAGGGAACTGGGAGTCAGACTATGAGCAGAGCTACGGGATACTGCGTTCCAACTGGACGCCCAAGCCTGCAGGCGTGGCGTATGCGGCAATGACGCGCCAGCTCGGATCTGCGAAGTTCGCGGAAGTTGTCAGGATGAAGGATCCTGCAAGGTGCCAGGTTTTCAGCTCAGGCGCCGAGTCCATTCTCGTGATGTGGAACAGCGGGGCGGGCGAAGCTTCGCTTCAGGCCGAAATTGACAAGGACAAGATCCTCGGATTTTCAGACTTGTACGGCAATGCGATACCTCCGCCGGTTGACAATAAGTTTGTCCTGACGCTTACCGGATCGCCCGTATATCTCAAGATCAAGACGGATGCATTGGCTGAACTCCGTGCGAAGTTCGCATCTGCGGATGTCGCAGTAAGCATGCCCGTTGTGAAGGAGCCTTCGGAGACGAAGCTTCTCGACGACTTTGAAGACGTTGACTGGGGCAGGAAATGGCATCTCGGATGGATGGGGTCGGGACATGAGGGGACTGTAATGAGCTCCTCGGCTGAACAGAAGCATGGCGGGAGGATGTCCGGCAAGCTCATGTACCAGGCGGATCCGGAGAAGGGGAAATACGGGCTGTGCTATGTCGAAGCTGATTGCGAGATGTCCCTGCCGGACGAATCGAAGAGGATAGGGCTGTGGGTCTACGGCGACAAGTCTGGCAACGTCCTGGCAGTCCGCATACATGACGCCGGCAAGGAGATATACCAGTATGAACTTGCGAAGAAGATAGACTGGGATGGATGGAAATATCTGGAGGCGGATCTTGAAAAGCCGAATTCAAAGCATGGAGGCGACGGCAACGGCACGATAGATTTCCCGATAGCTTTCCAGGGGCTTGTCGTCGGGATAGTCCCGGTCCGGAAGACAGAAGGGATACTCTATTTCGACGGGCTGGTTGTGAAGTACTGAAAAGAGAGAAGAGAAGCTGGAATGCGGATGCCAGGCCGCAAATCCGAAGCACGGAATCCGGATTGCGGATTTTGCCGCGTTGTCAGTTCTTCCAGGGAGGATCAGGGCTGCAGGAGTTCGAAGCCTGTGGCCGGATCCGGCATGCGGGCAGCTCGTGAACCTGTCAGTTCCCAGATTATTATCTCGATGACATGCCATGCTTTCACGCCACGTCTGACGCAGCCTGTGATTGTCGACTTCTTCCTTCCGCATGCGATGTGCATATGGAGCACCGGATTGCCTTTGGAATCAGGGAAAAGCGTGCCGGCGCCTGTGATCTCGTGGGCGTCGGGGAGGATTGTCTCCATCGGGACGATCTTCCTGGCGCGGCTTCTTGCCGGACCTGTGACCAGCCTGCTGGACTTGTCGGCGCCGCCGATCGCAATCAGGGCCGCGGCCCGTATCTTCATCTTTTTGGCGAAGGCTTCGATGCATTCATGGAGGATGTCACCATCCTCGAGGCGGATGATGAACACCCTTCCCTGTCTTGCCGTTGAATATTTCATGGATGAACTCCTAAAACCGATATATGCCTGGCGCCGGCCGGGATGGCCGCGTTTCAAAAGCAACAATAGAAAGCTAGCATCTTGTTCTCAAAAGTAAATCATCGGCGGTTGAGTATTTGTATGCGGGTGGTAGATTATCTCCGATAATATTTCAAGGATTTCACGTTTGATCAAGCTTATACAGAATCCGCCGCCGGGAAAGCATTCCCTCTATTTCAGGGGGGACACCGCGACCTTTGAACTTAAAGTCGAAGGGGATGCCATAGGCAAGGCCTTCTTCCGCACGAACATCGGGAATGCGTTCATACGCCGCAAGGAGATAATCGAGTCGGTCGAGACCAGGCGGCAGAGGAGCGGGCAGGACTGGCATGATGTTCCGATGGAGAAGACTTCCGACGGTTTCTATTCCGTGACCATGGCCCTTCTCGAGGTGGGGCATTTCGAGGGGAAGGCGCTTTTCCTGCAGGAGGCCTCCGACGAGCCGGCCTGGGTGGAGGGCAGCAACGTCCACGTAAATGTCGAACCCGCCGAATACTGCTGCGCGAACAGCATCTACTGCGCGTTTGTAAGGCAGTTTGGCGCCAACAAGAGCATGAAATCCACCTCCGGCGACGAGCTGAACTCCTTCGTATACCGGCTGGATTCCGAGGGCTATTCCGTGAT
>CAZDNQ010000151.1:0-9812 GCA_964506605.1 uncultured Victivallis sp.
TGTTCCATGGAAATGGCTGACCAGATTTGCAAGCACTTGAGTATTCCCAAGTGTTATATCGTCGTCGATAAACAGAAGGAATTCACCAGTAGCTCTTGCAGCACCTTCGTTACGGGCCTTTCCGTTTGGAGTGACTCCTGTGACGACAATCACCTCAAAAGGTTTCAGTGTCTGGGAATTCAGCTCCGACCTGAGTCTTTCAAGATTCCCGTTTCTGTCCCCATCTAGGGACGGTATGATTACCGAGACTTTTTCTTCCATGGAGTGCGCCAAAAGTTTATTTAAATACCACTAATTCAAGTCAAGTAGCGCTGGGTATCTCCCTGCAGTTTCTTCTCGGGATGATATCCAGAGATACTTCCAATTCCACGTTTGCCCGGTGATATGCAAGGCTAATTCTATCACGAAACATTATGAGAAATGGTGGTAACGGCAGGTGCATCCTGGCGCTTCTTCATTTGCAGGTGGAATATGAGCATTAGAATCGCAAGGATGAACCAGAAGGCCTCCATGTTGATGATGGTATAGAAATTGGTTATGGTGATGCCATGTACCATTATCCCCGCATGTCCGCCCATGAAGCCGAGGGCAAGCCCCTTGTAGAAATCTTCTTTAGTGAAAAGATATAAATTCAATACGGCAATGAAGATCGCCAGGTTCAGATATAGGAATATGGCAAGGCCGACAAATCCAGTGTTGAAAAGTTCGGTGACGTATTGGTTGTCGAAAAAGTACAGGGGGATGGAACCGACACCATGCCCGAGGATAGGATACTTCATAATCTCGGGGAACGTGTTTATCCACGAGACATATCTGGCGTTGAAAGATGAATCTGCCTTGGGGCCTTTCTCCATGACTTCTCCGATGGATGTGAACTGTTCCTTGATGTCGTCATTGTGCTTATGCATAAGTAGTTCGGCATTCTGGTCAGTGATAATCATGGAACCCAATGAATAAGCGATGAATAGGATGAATATTGCCGCCAGGAAAACAACTGTTTTTTTGCTTTTTGAGACAAGGATGATCATGAGGATTATAAACGGTATTGCAATGTAGGCACCTCTTGACTTTGTCATTATGATGGCGAACATGAAAAGTCCGATCAGGCCTAGATATGCAGACATCCAGTACTTATTCCTGCAATGGATGTAGAGCCCCAGGGCTACTCCAAGGATTATAAGGTAGAAGTCTGCCAGCGTATTTGCCCTTCCAAGTCCGGCGGTTGCCGTAGATCCGCCCCTGGCCAGATCGGACATCGGGGCGAGTGTGAACTGGCCTATTCCGATAACTGCAACTATGGCGGCAACTAAGAGGAAGATGTTTATGGAGATCCATGCTTCATTCTCCGTCTCCATAAGGTTGTAGGTCATAAAGAAAATCCAGAAATATTCCAGCCTCTTCATGGTATACAGAAAACCAGTGTTTAAATGGACAGTTTCCTGGAAATATCCGGTAAGAGTGGCGATTATTATCACGGCGGTCATTGCAAGTATTGGCTTGTAGAGATGGCAGTCCTTCAAGTTTGACAGAGTTCGTGTCTTTGCCCTGTTGAATATCCAGCCAATTGAGACAAGCAGGAGGATTACGTCCTCATATCTTATTGTCGTTGCCCTCTCGGTATTGCCTCTGCCAACTGGAAGGTCGGTGGAGATCATAATGAAGAAGAGCATTACAAAGAGTCCAAATCTCGGGAAGTAGAAGGTGGCTATCACCAGGAGCACCCCTATGAGCATGATTATGGGCAGGTATGGATTGTCAGGGGAGAATGTAACAAAGCTCCTTATGCCCCTCTGCGCATCAGCAAGCGTCTTTGAATACGGAGCTCCAAGTACGTCCGGAACCATGGCGCACAGGAACACGCATGAAAGAAGGATATAGTTTTTCAGTTTTTCAGCCATTGCTTTCCATAAATATTAAAAACAGACAGGATAACAGGTTTATCAGGATAGGATCCCTTTATTTATAATATAGCGCAAAATACCTGTCAAGCATTTTTTGAACGGTGAATTCCGCCGACTTGGTTCTTCCTCTGGCCCCCATCTCGGTCCTTGCGCCGGAATCAGCGGCAAGCGAAAGTATTTTTGAGGCAATCGCAGGACTGTCCCCGGGCTTCACCAGGAAACCTTCCTTTTCCTCGGAGACGATTTCAGGGATGCCTCCTACATCTGAGGCGATGACTGGAAGGCCGGACGCCATTGCCTCAAGCACTGAAAGCCCGAATCCTTCGTAGAAGGACGGATGTGCGAAAATATCTGCTGCGGAAAGGTATTTCCCTACATCCTCCTGCTGGCCGTAGAAGAAAAGACTGCCTGCGCCGACAAGATCCTTGTTTGCAATAAGCAGTTCCTCTTTCAATGGTCCGTCTCCAAGTATGCCCAGCTTGAGCCTCTTGTCGGATTCGAATGCCTGCCTGTAGGCCGCAAGCAGTACCGGTATCCCTTTTTCCGACGACAAGCGGCCTGAGCTCAAGATCAGCAGGTCGGATTCGGAAAGTTTCAGTTCTGACCTGCTCTTAAGGCGGAATGCGCTGTCAAAGTTGAACCTGCCGATATCTATCCCGTTGGGAACTGCAACTGTATTGCCAGGGGAGGAGAGGCCAAGCCCGACGCAGACATCATATTCATTCCTGCTCAATACGGTCAGGTAATCCTGCTTTCTCCCGGCGAAGCGTTCCGCCAGCAGGAGCGGATATTTCCCCATTCCCAGTTTTGGCACTCCCTGTATATTGCTTCCGGAGGAATAAATTGTTCCGTGAGGGGTGTGGATTATCATGTCTACCTTTGCAGATGCGGCCGCAAGCCTTCCTACTAGGCCGGCCTTGGATGTATGGGTATGGATGACATCGTAATGCCCGGCCAGAAATTCACGCCTCAGATGGAGATAGGCTTCAAAATCCTTGAATGGACTGATTTCACGGACAAGCGCCGGGATGAATATTATCCTGCAATAGCTTTTCAGATCATCCAGTTCATTGTCGGAAATGTCCTGGAGGCCGGTGAACAGAGTGAAGTCGAACTTGTCCTTCCCGCCATTTAATATCGAACGGACGATGCGGCTGGCGCCGCCTCTGACCATCCTGGTGATGACTAGTCCGATTTTTTTCACTAAGGGTATCTTTCATTTGGAAAAACATCATATGTGGATTAAACTAATTTTAGATTAATCAGATTCAAGGGAAAACACCGCCGTTTATATCCAATTAACCGGAAAAGGCGCCAATGCCTTACAAGGAAAGAATTTTAAGGATGCTTAGATGCCCGTGCTGCCATGCGGCATTGGACAGGCATTCGGAAGATTCGATTTCCTGCCCATCCTGCAGGGAAGGATACCTTGTCCGGGACGGTGTGCCTATAATGCTCCTCAAGTCAAGGCAGGACGAGTTGAAGACCAGGATTGATGAATGGCGCAAATCCGAGATTCTTCCCGGCTTCCTGAGCTATGCCGCAATACAGGCCCTGAAATCTCCTGCTCCATTCAAGTGGTTCAAGCGTGACAGGACCCTGGGCAGGATATTCCGGGAGATGCGGGAAGATGGTTTCTATGTTGATGTCGGTGGAACAGGTGAATTATCCCATCCCGCCATCTGCTGTGCAAACCTTGAACCGAGCCGGCATACGCATCTGGTCTGCGACGGGCGGAATCTTCCATTCGGGGATGACAGCGTTGACGGGATATTCATCATGCTTGTGCTGGAACATGTCCCTGATCCTTTCGCAATCGCAAGGGAGATAAGGCGCGTCCTGAAAAAGGATGGATTCGTAGTTGCGACTCTTCCCTTCATGCAGGTCCTCCACGAGAATCCAAAAGATTACTTCAGGTTCACGCCCGACGGCATCAGAAGTGTTTTCCAGGGCTTTGAAGATGAATCCCTGGAAATAGCATCCGGACCGACAGGAAGCCTGATCTGGATACTGAAGGAATACGGCGCGCTTCTTTGTCCGTTTTCAAATAACAGGATAGTGTATGCTTCAGTCAGGGAACTGCTGGGATGGCTGCTTTATCCGCTTGTCCTGCTGGATTATTATCTCCTGACAAAAAAACGTGCTGAGAAGATGTCCAGCTATTTCTTCTATATGGGTAGGAAGGCAGGATGAAAACAGAACTTTACGATGTGATTGTCACTGATGCGTCCCAGAGGGTGTCCCTTGAACTGACCAGGGCGCTTGGGCAGAAGGGGCTCCGCGTGTTGATAGTTGAGAAGGAGAGCTGCACTGAGACGGCCATCTCGTGCAGGTCCAGGTATGCTGCAGGTTTTGAGAGAGTGCCTGGTTATTCCTCTGACAAGTTTCTCGGGCTTTGCGAGAAGGCCTCAGCCGTTTTTCCCGTTTCAACGAATACCAACATAGCATTATACGATAAGGCGCTTGCGAGATTCCCGGGGAAGTTCCTGCTTCCCCCTTTTGACACTTTCATGAAGGCCAATTCCAAGCCGTCCGCAGTTGAAGTCGCGAAGGAACTGGGAATCCCATGCCCGGGGACCTTGGCTTTGAAGAACGGGGAATATCAACCGGACGCCATAGGCGGATTTGAGTTTCCTGTCGTCCTGAAGCTGGCCGACGATGAAAACCTCTCTCTGGAACCGCAGGACAGGTATGGTGTTGCAAATTCCAGAAGTGAAGCGGAAAAGCAATGGAACCGGCTCAAGATCCATGGGAAGGACATCCTTGTGCAGGAATACCTCCCAGGGGAAGGATGTGGCTGGTCTGCGATATATGGCAGGGCAGGAGGCTGTCTGGCCGGAATAACACATGTGAGGCTCCGGGAATACCCGATATCCGGAGGTCCAAGCTCATATTGCATGGCGGTCAGGGATGATGTGATTGCCGGCCATGGGAAGAGGATACTGGATCATCTGAAGTGGACGGGCCCTGCCATGGTTGAGTTCAAGAAGGATTCAAAGGGGCAGCCCAGGTTCCTGGAAATCAATCCCAGGTACTGGGGTTCGCTTCCTCTCGCCAGAAGCGCCGGGATGAATATGCCCTACATCCATTATCTGGCGCTGACCGGGAACGGCGAACTCCCTGACTGCAGCTACAGGGAAGGCGCAAGGATAAAATTCCGCGGCATGGATCTTATGGCGGGGCTGCAGGAGATGAGGAAATCTTCAGCCAAGGCGGGATATGCCTTCAGATTCATCTGCGATTTCATGGATCCGCGCATCTCCGACGGGATATTTTCAATCGAGGATCCTTTGCCAGGCATTGCGTATGTATGGAAGAACCTTTTTGGCAGATAGCCATTCCGGAGCAGTAATATGATAAAGCTTGACATGCAGGTCCACTCGCGCCATTCATTCGATTGCCTTTCCAGTCCCGAATCCATAGCGGAAGCGGCGATAGGAAAAGGGCTTGATGGATTTTCAATAACCGATCATAACGTATTCCGTGTCGACTACGGCCCTCTGAGGGACAAATACCCGGGTCTCATAATGATACCGGGGATGGAGATAGGCACTGAATTCGGAGACATTCTCCTGTATTTCATCGAGGAGGAGATAAGGACCAAAAAGGCGGAGGAGGCGATTGATCTTGCGCATGAGCAGGGCGGGCTGGCCATCCTGGCGCACCCGTTCCACAGAAAGACGTATGACTATCCGGATTCACTCCTGAGGAAGCTGGATGGAATTGAGACAAGGAATTCACATAACCATGAGAACTCCGGCCGTGCCGACGAACTTGGCAGGAAGTGCGGTAAATGCGTTACCGGCGGAAGCGATGCGCATTTCCTCTTTGAAATCGGCAACGGATATACAGTTGTCGACATTGAGCGTAGAGCTGCCTCCGACATGGAAAAGCTCAAGGCGACACTGCTCAGGAAAAACGAGCCGTTCTGTACAAAGGGGGCATCCTGGACTTTTCTTGCAAGCCAGATGATAAGATATTCCAAGAGGTTTGGATTTTTTACTCGGCCCTGAGTACTTCGATGGGGTTCTGCTGGGCGGCCTTCCAGGCCGGGTATGTCCCGAAAACTATCCCGACAAGCGCTGAAATCACAAATGATAGCGCGAAGCTCCAGAAGGTGTAGACGGTCGGCCATTCTGCATAGATGGTGACCGTATATGATATCCCCATGCCCAGGGCGATTCCTATGCCTCCTCCGAGCATCGTCAGGAATACCGTCTCTATCAGGAACTGCGTGAGAATGTCGCGCTTCTTGGCGCCCAGAGCCCTCCTTGTGCCTATCTCCTTGCGGCGTTCGTATACGTTGGCGAGCATGATGTTCATGATACCTACGCCACCCACCAGCAGGGATATGCCGGCTATCGAGCCCATTATGACCGTGAAGATGTTCTGAGTCTGCTCCTTCTGCTTCAGGAGTTCGAACGGCACTATGATCCCCCAGTCCTTCTCCTTCTGGTGTGTCTTGTCCATGTAGCTCTTTATCCTCTTGGCGGTGTCGTCTATGTAGGCGACGTCGGTGACCTTTACTATGAACACGTCATGCTCTATATGCGTGATCATCATGTTGCGGCGTCCCTGCCCCTGGTAGGCGTTCTCCCCGAACAGGCTCTCTGAAGTCGCGGTGGAAATTATGATCATGTCGTTCGGCCCGCTGATTTCTGGGAACTGGGTGCCAAGCTTGTTTTCGATTATGCCGACCACCTCGAATATGGAGTTTTCAATCCTTATCATGCTGCCGACGACGCCTTCCTTGCCTATTACAAAGAGGTTCCTCTTGACGTTTTTCCCGATCACGCATGCGTTTGTCGCGTTTTTCTCGTCGATATTATTGAGCCAGCGCCCTTCCACCAGCGCCGACTTGGAATCCTCGAGGAAGCTCGGATCGGCCGAAACCAGCAGTATGTCCAGCCGCGTCATCCCCTTCAGCACCTTCTTCCTGGAATTCCTTATGGAGGTAATCCTTGATACATTGTCGAACTTCTTCAGGTTGGAAAGGTCTGTGTTTTCGAGACCGTAGTCCTCGGTCATTCCGCCCTGTGACGAGCTGTCGCTCTTTCCGGTCAGAGGAGGCTTCTTGCTGTATACGATGATCTTGTCGATCCCCATCGCCTCGATCTGGGCGAGAGATTGCCGTTTCGCCCCTTCCGATATTGCAAGCATGGATATGACGCTGCCTACGCCGAATATGATTCCCAGGGACGTCAGGAACGACCTGATCTTGTGGAGGAGCAGGTTATGGAATGAAAGCCTGAATAGATCGTTTACCAGCATTGTCCCCTTGAGGAAATCTTTTTGAACATCGAAAATCCAAATAAAAATAATTCGGTTCGAAGTTGGATGTTCGATGTTGGATGTTCGAAGTTCATTAGTTTTGTATTCACGCCTTGAACTCCTCCTCGCCCACGACCCTTCCGTCCCTCAGGTAGATGACCCTGTCGAAATAATGTTTCAGCTCAGGGTTGTGTGTAACCATCAGGATAGTCGCATTTTTCTCCCTGTGCAGGTGCTTGAACAGATCCATGATCTCTTCGCTTGTCTTCTCGTCGAGGTTTCCTGTCGGTTCGTCAGCCAGCAGGAAGGAGGGGTTGTTGCTGAGCGCCCTCGCCACGGCGACCCTCTGGCATTCACCGCCGGAAAGTTCCGTGGGACGGTGTTTTAGCCTGTGCCCGAGCTTCACCTTGTCGGCCAGCTCCGATGATATCCTGTTGCGCTCATTCCTGTGGACGCCCGCATACACCAATGGCACCTCTATGTTCTGCTGGACGTTCAGGTGCGGGAAGAGATTGAAGCTCTGGAAGATGAAGCCGATGCAGGAGTTCCTGAGTTCGGCCAGCCTGTTGTCGGACAGCCGGCTCACCTCCCTGTCTATCAGGAAATATTTGCCTTCGGTGGGGACGTCGAGAAGCCCGAGCAGGTTGAGCAGAGTCGATTTTCCTGAACCGGAAGAGCCCATTATTCCCGCGAACTCGCCCTTCCTCACGACCATGTTGATGCCTTTGAGGACAGGCACGCTGTTTGCGCCCAGGCGGTAGGCTTTCCTGACTTCCTCTAGCCTTACTATCTCACCGGAGTTTTCGGGTTGGCTGCTCATGGGGAATTGCTGTAATATTCAACATTGAACATTCAACATCGAATGAATCAGATCCTTTCGTTCGAGGTTCAAAGTTGGAAGGTGGATGTTCGACGTTCATTCCGTTTTAGTTTGACTTGCTCTGGAACGGCCTGTAGAGGTAGACCACGTCCCCTTCGCCCAGTCCGCTGGCGATGTGCACGAAATTATCGTTTGCAACTCCCAGTGTGACATTCGCGGTCTTCGGCTTGTCGCCTGTCCTGAGATAGACGAAATACCTGCCTTCCTCCTCGAAAACCGCCTCGATGGGGACGGACATGACGTTCTTCAATGTCTGCGTGATAATTTCCAGCTGGACACTCATTCCGCTCACGAGGCTCGAATTCTGCTCGTCGAGTTCTATCTCGGAATTGTATATTTTCGGTGAGGACCTGTCCCAGAAGATCATGTTCACAGGCAGAAGGGCTATCTTGCTGACCTTGCCTGAAACCTTCAGCTGGGGCATGGAGTCGGGTGTTATGACCGCCCTGTCCTCCACATGGAGCTTCGACCTGAACTGTTCGGGAAGATCGAACTCCACGATGAGCTTGCTCATGTCAGGTATGGTTATCAGGACTTCCTTCCTGCGGATATCCATGCCGACCTTCACCTCGAGGGCGCCGCCCCATCTCCTGTTGTCCGGATCTCCATATGTCACGATCCCGTCTACGGGCGCTACCAGCTGCATCATATCCATGAACTCAAGATGCTTTTTCAGATCCCTCTCAATCTTCCGCTTGTTCTCCTCGATCTTGCTTATGGCGTTCTCCTTCTGGATCATCTGCGAGGCGGTCTTGATCTTTGTCTTGTTCATCTCCAGCTTCTTCTGCTCAACCGCGTTTTGGAGCTGTGACAGCTTGTTTGGATTCGTGAACCTCTTGAAGATCTTCCTTTCAAGTATGGAGTTTGAATAGTTTATCGCCTCCCGGTCCGACTTGTTCTTCAGCCCGGTGAGCTTGACCTTGGCGGCCTCCTCGTCCTCCTGCTTCATGAAGACGGTGTTGGTGAAGGTGTCGTTTGCGTCGTCGTAGGCCGTCTTCGCATCCTCAAAGGCCTTCCTTGCGTCTTCGACCTTGACATCCTGGGAATCATCGTCCCTCGGACCTTCGAGCTTCCTGTATTTGCTGAATGCGTCCTCGGCATCGGAGGCTGCGTCCTTTGCCGTCTTGATCTCGGCATAGTTGGAGCTTTCCAGTATTTTCTTCTCCTCAACCGCTATCTCCAGCTCCTTTTCGGTGTTCTGCAGATTGAGCTTGAACTCATCGATCTTGACCTGGAGGTCCTCGGTCTCGAACTTCGCAATCACATCGCCCTTCCTGACCTTTGTGTTCTCGGGCAGGACCCATAGCAGTTTCGTATTGAATGCGGCTTCAAGGGCGAGCTTGTGCTTGACCTGCGAATTGACCGTCCCGGCAAGAAGCACGCTTATCGCAAGATCCCCCTTCTTCACAGTATAGTACCTGTCGAGGACCTTGTCCTTGGATTCCGTCTTCTTCCCTGCGGCGTAGTGGGAGTACAGGAAATATGAGATTATTGCGAGGATGATCAGGGGAAGGACGGCAAATATGATTAGTTTCTTCATGCTGAGATGTTAATTATTACCATCCTTGAGCTGCTTCTGGTGTTCGTCCCATTCCTTCTGCTTCTCGCTTGCCTTGGTCGGGAATATCTCCTCGGAGCTGCGGATTATTTCACCCAGGCGGTTGGCCTCGTTGGCGCTCTTCTCGAGATCCTGCCCGACAAAGCCGTAGGGAGTTCCGGTCTTCTTCAAAATATTGATCTTCAGAAGGAACACGAGCTGG
>CAZDNQ010000152.1:0-9809 GCA_964506605.1 uncultured Victivallis sp.
AACTTCATCTCCCAGTGGAATGACTTCGTCATGCCCCTCATCGTCATACGCGACCATGGCAAGCTGCCCGTCATGGTGCAGCTGCTCAGGATAGCCGGTGAATACATCAAGCTGTGGGGGCCTCTCATGGCGGGCTACGCGCTGGCAAGCATACCGATCATCATACTCTTCATCTTTACAATGAAGCTGTTCACCAAAGGTCTCACCGAAGGCGCCATCAAAGGATAACGGATGTCATAATTCACGCAGGTTTTTAATAAAAAAAGGAGAAAGTTCAAATGAGTGAAAAATTTGCCGTAGATGCAAAAGGTTTGCCAGGAGAGTTGAAGTTGGGGATGGAACAACTCGGAGCTGAATATCCGGTAAGCACAGGGAAAAAGAAAGGCGCTGTGGAAATTGCATTTGTGAAAGACAGGAAACTGGAAAAAACCGGGGGCCTGAAGGTAGAAAAAGGATGCTGCGGAATAACCGTGAATTATGGTAGGAAGACAGATGCGTTCAGGGCGCTGGGGCGCATTTTTGGCGAACAGGGATCGGTAATGAAAAAGCCGGATTTCAACGAGACTCCGAAATTCGACATGATAGGTGTCATGATTGAAAGTTCGCGCGATGGCGTCATGACTGTAGAAAATATAAAGGCGTTCTTGCGCAGATATGCTCTGATGGGGCTCAACGCGGCGATGCTTTATACTGAAGACACATATGAAATTCCGGAACAGCCGTTTTTCGGCTATCTGCGGGGACGCTATACGCAGAAGGAATTGAAGGAAATCGATGATTACGCCCATGCACTCGGAATCGAGATGATTGCCTGTATACAGACACTTTCTCATCTTGCCCAGGCGCTGCAGTGGGGGATTGCGTTTAAAGACGTGAAGGACACGTTGAATACCCTGCTTGTCGAGGAGGAAAAGACTTACAATCTGATTGACCAGATGATAAAGGCGGCGAGTACGCCCTTCAGATCGAAACGGATACACCTCGGCATGGACGAGGCGCACGACCTTGGTAAGGGGAAGTACAAAGAGCTACACGGCGAGAAGGATACTTTCCAGCTGATGAACAATCACCTTGGACGCGTGGTTGGCATATGCAGGAAATACGGGCTGAGACCGATGATATGGGACGATATGTTCTTCCGCATAGGTTCTAAGACGCACGACTATTACGATCTCGACGCGAAAATACCGGCGGATATCGTGAAGAGCATCCCTGAAGACGTGGATTTTATCGACTGGGACTACTACCACAGGGATTATGATTTTTATGCGAAATTCATAGATCTCCACAGGAAAATCAAGAAGGAGCCCATTGCGGCGCCGGGTGCGCAGAATTGGGGCAGGTTCTGGTCAAATATTCCGGTTGCGGAAGTGACCATAAAACCATTCATGAAGGCTTGCAGGGACAAGGGTGTGAGGCAGGCTCTTATGACAACCTGGGGAGACAACGGGATGGAGAACGACATATATTCCACCCTCGCCCCTACGCAATTATATGCTGAATACATCTATTCAGATAGCAGTGACGTGGATGAGAAGCTTGTAAGAGCGAACTTCTTAGGCACCTGCAAGGCAAGCTACGATGACTACCGTCTGGCGTCTATGCTTGATTATCCGGTGAAGACGGACAAGCCAAGAGAGCCCAATCCATCGAAATGGCTGTTATGGGACGATATGCTCATAGGCCTATGCGAACCCCTGCAGGAAGGCCGCTCGTTCAAAAAGCATTATGCCAGGCTTGCTGCCGACCTGAAAAAGAAGATCGGCGCGGATCCGGCTTCGATGCGGCTGGAGTTTCCGATGCAGCTGGCGAAAGTGATTTCGATGAAATGCGATTTGCGTAAGGAGCTGGTTGCGGCATACAGGAAGAAGGACAGGATTAAACTGTCGCAGCTTCTGAAAACTGAACTGAAGCCCCTTCACGCGGAAATGAAGAAGCTTTGGCTTGTCCACCGCAGACTATGGCTTTCAACTTACAAGCCTTTTGGACTTGAATACATTGAGGTACGCTACGGCACACTGTTGACACGCACGCAGACTTTGATTGACAGACTTGAACAGTACCTGAAAGGAGAAGTTGCAGACATTCCGGAATTTGACTCGGAACTTCTTAACTTCATGGGTGATTCAAAAGGATACATCCATGGCATATGGGACTGGAGAAGGATAGCTACTCCGAGTTCTATCTTGGTTACAGGTTGATGTCAAGGGCCATCGGCTGTGAAATCTCATCTTCGGCTCTCATCCCTACGGCGATATGCGCTTAGGGATGAGGGCCTTGCTGCTTCGAATTTGCCACAATTTGTGCATTTTTAGAGGCTCCAGTAAATAAAA
Source organism: uncultured Victivallis sp. (assembly GCA_964506605.1). Taxonomy (GTDB): domain Bacteria; phylum Verrucomicrobiota; class Lentisphaeria; order Victivallales; family GWF2-50-93; genus GWF2-50-93. The sequence continues at coordinate 2,334 of CAZDNQ010000152.1, forward strand.
CAAGGATTTGAAAATAAAATGACGAAGAAGTCGAAAGAAACAGTATCGACAGGCGTTCCTTCCTTTTCATGGGACACTGCAAAAACACCCGAAGCCATCTCAAATGCCTTGAGTGTCATCTCGGAAAACTTTCCAGTCAAAAAGGGTGCAAAAGGCACGAAACTGATATTCAGGCAGATCAAGGAGTCCGGAAAATGCCGCGTGAAGAAAGGCGAAGACGAGATCCTCATCGAATATTTCAGGCCGAATATGGCGATACGCGCAGTAGGATCACTGCTTTCAGAAATTGAGATGAAGGAGGAATACTGTCCGTTCTCGATGTTCGGGATAATGATCGACTGTTCGCGTAATGCCGTGATGACTGTCGAGCACATGAAGAAATATCTTGAGAAGATCGCACTTCTCGGATATAACATGCTCATGCTTTACACCGAAGATACATATCAGATCAAGGATGAACCTTTCTTTGGATACATGAGAGGTGCATATACAGAGGAAGAGTTAAGGGAACTCGACAGCTTTGCATCGCTGCTGGGTATTGAAATGATACCCTGCATCCAGACTCTCGGCCACCTCGGACAGATATTGAAATGGCCGGCTTTCGGATCGCAGAAAGATACTGGCAGCGTCCTGCTTGTCGATGAAAAGACGACGTATGAACTCATCGAAAAGATGATCGTGACATGGAAGAATTCAGTCAAATCCAGACGCATACATGTCGGGATGGATGAAACCCACGACATTGGACGCGGCCGTTTCTACGATCTCCATGGAGACGAGCGCCACTTCGACATCTTCAACCGCCACCTCGACAAAGTCGTCAGTATCTGCAGGAAACACGGTCTCAGTCCGATGATCTGGTCGGACATGTATTTCCGGATGGGCAACAAGGACAACGACTACTACGGCAAGGATACTGTCATTCCCGCTGATGTGGCAAAGGCCATTCCGAAGGAAGTCGAGCTTGTCTACTGGGATTACTACCACGACAACAAGGAATTCTACCTTGACTGGATCGAACGCCATCGCAAGCTCGGCAAGGAACCTCTCATGGGATCAGGCGTATGGACATGGAATAAATTCTGGTATGACCGTCATGTCACCGAAAAGAATGTCAGGCCTTGTATAGAAGCATGCCGTGAAGCCAGGCTTGACGAAGTGTTCTTCACGATGTGGGGCGACAACGGAGGCTTCTGCGACTTCGACAGCGCATATGCCGGTCTAGCATACGCCGCCGAACTTTCATTTACAGGCGAAGCCTCCATCAAGGCGCTGAATGCAAAGCTCAAGTCCCTTTTCGATGGTTCAAGCTATGATGACATAGTCACGGCATCTGGGATCGAACAGGTAGGTCCGGCATCAATCCTCCAGGATGATCCGATCATGCTAATATGCTTGGCAAATGCAAAGTTCCGCGACATGGAAGGCAAGGAGGAATTTTTCACAAATGCGCTTAAAACATGTAAAGACATTTCAAGGAAACTTGCAAAGTCGAAAGCGCAGGGATCAGCCGGGGATATGGCTCTTGCGAAAGCTCTTGCAGATGCAGTCGGAGCAAAACTCGCCTTGGCGGATGTTCTTATTTCAGGGTATCTCAGAAGGAATAGGAAAACCCTGGCAAAAGCCAAACCGTTTATTGCTGATTATGACAGGAAGTTCAAGAAGTTCACTGTTGCTTTCAGGGCAATGTGGCATAGGAACAACAAGCCTTTCGGACTCGAGACAATGCAGATCCGTTTCGCAGGACAGGAATCCAGGCTCGAGGAACTTTCACTCAGGCTCCAGGAATATCTTGACGGCAAGGTCAAATCCATTCCCGAACTTGAGGAAATACAGAGAGTCAAATGAAATGTCCACGCATCTGGATATGGAAGAAAGAATAATCAAGTTTAATGCAGGGTTGAAATGGAACCTCATGGCAAGATAGAGAACGAGGAGATGCTTGAGGATTTGATGTCGGTTCCAGGGAACGGCTTGGTGGAGATGATGGGACGCATGGACGGCGATATAATGATTCTCGGGATAGGTGGCAAAATGGGGATAACCCTAGGACGGCAGGCTGTCAACGCCGTTCATCAGGCAGGGATCTCAAAAATCATCGGTGTTTCGCGTTTATCAGATCAGGAGGGGCGCAAGAAACTCAATCAGTGGGGAATTGAAACCATATCCTGTGATCTGCTTGACATAGAGCAAGTCAAAGAGTTTCCCAAAGTCAAGAACATCATATATATGGCAGGAAGAAAGTTCGGAACCATCGGGTCAGAACCTGTCACATGGGTGATGAACACAGTTATTCCAGCGAATGTCGGCACTTTTTTCAAGGGCAGCAGGATTGTTGTCTTTTCAACCGGCTGCGTCTATCCGCTTGTCAGCGTAAAAACAGGAGGATGTTCCGAGAATGCCAAGCCTGAACCCGTGGGTGAATATGCCCAGTCATGCCTGGGACGTGAGCGTGTGTTCGAATATTGTTCCTCGGTATTTGGCACCTAGGTTCTTCTTTTCCGGCTTAACTATGCGATTGATTTGCGGTATGGAGTGCTTTACGACATAGGAATTAAGGTTTGGAACAATCAGCCTGTCAATAATTCTGTCGGGCACTTCAACGTAATATGGCAGGGGGATGCCAACTGCTACGCCTTGAGATCGCTGGAATTGTGTTTTTCACCGGCAGTTCCTCTCAATATCGCCGGGACTGACGTCGTATCCCTGAAAAAAATAGCGGAAAGTTTTGGCGGGATAATGGGCAGGAAGGTGTCATATTCTGGAGCTGACCGGGACAAGTGCTATTTGTGCAATGCGGCTAAATCATTTGATCTTTTTGGTCTGCCGCATGTACAGGTTGAACATATGATAAAATGGCAGGCTGACTGGATCATGCAAGCAGGGAAATCCCTTGGGAAGCCGACGCATTTCGAAGTCAGTGATGGAAAATACTGATTTGATATTTCCGCAATCGAGTTAAAATAAAAGGTATGGCAGTTTTATGAAAAAGGTCATTGAGATTGACAAAGAGGTGTTGTCAGTTTTCAGAAAGGGCGCGGTGATTCCTGCCCAGCCGTTGGCTATAGATAAAAGAAGGAACTTCCTGCCTGCATACCAGAGGGCCTTGTCGAGATACTATGTGGATTCCGGTGTCGGGGGGATTGCCGTAAGAGTCCATTCAACTCAATTTGAAATCCGCGATCCGGATATAGGCCTTTTAGAGCTGGTACTTTCACAGATATCAAAATAAAACTATGCTTAAGCACTTGACATATAAGTATTGAGGTTTACATGTATACAAGAATACAGAGCGTTTTATTTTGGAGCTTTTGCAGAAATCGGAACCTGTGAGGAACATGCAAGCATGTGCTACAATAAACCTACCGCGAATGCAATTGATCCGTCTGGAAAAATGACAGACAACGGGAATCAGTTGTTTGGTGAAAACTTCCGGTTTCCAATTTCGATTTACAAATTTCCGGCATCTGGGATCCAGCATTCAGAAACTATTAAATTCACTTTGATAGAACTTCTGATTGCGATAGCGATCATCGCAATCTTAATTGCACTTCTTCTTCCCGCCCTTTCGCATGCTAAGGAGATGGCCCGCCGCGTCGCCTGCATGAACAATGAACGCCAGCTCTATACCGGCGTTGCTGCGTATGCATTCGACAACTGCAGCTATCTGCCGTTTGGAAGCAGCCAAGACTGGCCATGTAGCAATTATGCTCAGAATCTCTATCCTGATTATGTCCCGGGCGGAAACGTTTTCTTCTGCCCTGGGACGCCGCTAGTCGACTGCTACAAGACAGCGTGGACTCCTGCGGTTATGTCTAGTCCGCCTAATGGCTGTACACCCGTTACAGGCTATGATTATTTCGGAAACTTCTGGGGTCAAGGGTGTGGTTACCCTAAACCATATCAAATTACATTTAATTGGTGTCCAATCAGCTTTAGGGATAATCCCAAAAAGCTGCTTTTTCAAGATATCAACAAAGGACTTTCCGGAAACTGGGCTCCATTTTATCCTATAACTAAAAGCTGGCTGAACTTCAACCATGGCTTTGGAACTGGTGGTGCCAACGCGTGCTATTTGGGAGGGAACATGGAGTGGGTGCCTTTCCGCAATCTCTATAATGTCGGCTCCTGCTATTGCAATCCTAGTTCCGGCGGTCTCGGAACGTTTTTTGTATTTCCTTATGCCAGTGTGCCAGATTTCTTGCCAACATACAGGTATAATGAGGGTAAGTATTGACATAAACAGATGCGCGGAATCGGCTGGCAACAACAGGAAATGCCTTAGGATCAGTATTTTGAAAGTGACATATGGAATGAAAATGATAAATTTAAAATTGCACAAGGGAGGGCTAACGATGAGAAATCAGCCATCTTATTGTCCATCAAATCCTACATGTTGTCCGCTCAGAGATTCAAAGGAATCTCTGCATTTCGGAGCGACAGGGAAAGTGGTCCATTTCACGTTGATAGAGTTGCTCATCGTGATTGCAATCATCGCAATCCTCATGGCGCTGTTGCTTCCTGCCCTTTCGCATGCTAAGGAGATGGGACGCAGGGTTGTATGCGCGAGCAATCTCCGACAGATTCACCTCGGCATAATGCTCTATGCCAATGACAATCCTTATGGCGAATTGCCGTTTGGAAGCGCTTTCGACTTGCCATATGGCCAATATGCCTGGGATCTCTTTCCTGAATATGTTCCTTCGGGCGGCGTCTTTTTCTGTCCATCTCTGCCAAAACTGGTAGACGCCTATAAGACGGAGTGGGGACCGACCAAATGGCCGACGACTCCACCCAGATATCAGAACGGGGTGCCTATCACCGGATACTATTACTGGGGAAATTACTGTGGACTCGGAGGATCGGCTACGGGTTATAAGGTTTACTGGAAGAAATGGGCTCCTGAAAATACAGCCGACAATCCGTCAAAACCTCTCCTTGAGGATATCAACATCTGGTTTACCGTTGGCAGCAATATTACCAGTTATACAAAGGAAATGTTGAACTTCAACCACGGCTACAAGGTTGGTGGATCCAATGTCTGCAGGCTCGGTGGGAGTGTCGACTGGGTTGGATTCAATAATCTATATACTGCTACCAGATGCTTCTATACCAGTCCCGGAAGATATCAGGCGTATCCGGATAATTCAGATGCAGGATTCAAGTGACACATGTCAAGCTCTCGGAAAAACGTCCTCCCCAAATGGCGGGGCTTCAACCTTCAGAATATGATATCACCTGACAGCACCGGTGAGTTCAGTGAGGATGATTTTCGCTGGATCTCCGGATGGGGCTTTGATTTTGTCAGGATTCCATTGTGCTATCTGCTGTGGACGGACGGCAATTGGCGCCGTATCCGGGAGGCAACTCTGGAGAAGGTGGATCAAGTCGTAGAACTAGGTGACCGATATCACCTCCACGTCGATCTCAATTTCCATCGCGCGCCCGGTTACTGCATCGCACCTGAACCCAAAGAGCCTTTCAATCTGTGGAAGGACAAGGAAGCCGAAGATGCGTTTTGTTTCCACTGGCAGACGTTCGCACTACGATACCGTGGAATCACCTCCGAAAAGCTGAGCTTCAATCTCGTCAACGAACCACTCGGTTACAACGAGAAGGAGATGAGCATGCAGGACCATGAGCAGGTGATCCGGCGCGCGGTTAAGGCGATCCGTGAGATTGATTCTGATCGCCTGATCATCGCGGACGGCGTAAAGGCTGGTAACCAGCCGTGTCCGGAACTTGCGGATCTCGGCATAGGTCAGAGTTGCAGGGCCTATCTCCCAATGGGTGTCAGCCACTACCAGGCGCCTTGGACCTTTGCATGGATGAATCCGGCAAAAGTCCCGCCACCAGCATGGCCCGGCGGCTGGAACACGGATGGGAAACTCTGGACCCGTGAAGACCTCGAATCGCATTATCGTCCCTGGTTGGATCTTGCGGCCTCGGGTGTGGGCGTTCACTGCGGCGAAGGTGGGGCCTATAGGCTCACACCGCATGATATAGTCCTGCGCTGGCTAAATGATGTACTGCAAATACTCAAAGCAGGCGGCCTTGGATTTGCAATGTGGAATTTCCGCGGCGATATGGGAATACTCGATTCAAACCGCCGGGATGTTGCGTATGATGACTGGCATGATCATAAGCTTGATACACGCATGCTGAAACTGATGCAATCAATCTGAACCGTTATTACGAAAGAAGGCTGAAATGTCAACACAAATAAGAAACAATAAACAGGACCGTACAGCAATCAAACTAGCGCCAATAATTTTCGGAGCGCAATATTATCGGCCTCCAACACCGACAGCCGAGAACTGGGCGAGGGACATCAAGCGCATGAAGCAGGCGGGGCTGAACACAGTACAATTATGGGCCGTATGGGGATGGATCGAGCCGGAGGATGGGCGGTTTGTATATGACGACTATGACCGGCTTGTGGAACTGGCCGACAATGAAGGTATGAAGGTGGTCATCAGCACGATCACCGATCTGCAGCCGTTCTGGCTGCCGCGGGTCTATCCGCACACGGCGATGCTTGACGAGTTCGGACAGCCCATCCGGGGTACGCCGCGCGAGGAGTGTCTGCCGGGACTCACGCCAGGCCAGTGCACGGATCACCCGGAGGTTAAGGAACTCTCAGTACGTTTCATGCGAGAACTAGCATCTCATTACCGGAATGCGTCAGCTCTGGCGGGTTGGGACTGCTGGAATGAGACGCGGTGGGCGGTGTGTTGCGAGCGCTGGGTTTGCTATTGCCCCGCGTCGCTGCGCGCGTTCCGAGCATACCTTCGTGAACGTTACGGAACACTTGAAAAGCTGGGCGAATCCTGGGGGCAGCGTCTGACCAATTGGGATGACGTGCTGCCGGCACGGAGCCGTAGTTTCCTGGTCCCATCGGTACTCGACTGGATCCGTTTCTCAGTTCACCGGTCGCACGAGATGGGGCGCTGGCGGCGCGATGCCATCCGCGCGGGCGATCCGGACCATACAATAGCGGCCCACTCCGGCGGGCCCGTGACCCACAACCGGAGTTCCGGCGAAGAAGTTCCTTTTTCCCGTGGCAACGATTTCGACACCGGGCCGGATCTGGACGCCTTCGGCACCAGCGCTTTTCCGGCATGGGCCGGCTTCGACAATGCCACGCTGGGTATCTGGCTCGAAGTGACACGTTCAGTGGCGCGGCCCAAGCCGATGTGGGAAAGTGAAATGCAGGGTGGTGCGTTCAACCAAGGCTTCCGCTATGGAATTCCTGTCAGTGGAGCATTGCAGCAATACTGGACATGGCAGGCGTACGGTCGTGGAGCTAAGGCTGTCCTGTATTGGTCATGGCGGGATGAAACTTGGGGTGTGGAGGCTGGGGGCTACGGGATCGACGGGCAGGACGGCATGGCGGACGATCGAATGCGTGCACTGCGACAAACCCGCCGACTGCTCGATGCACATGTTGGCGACCTTGCCGATTACACGCCAGAT
>CAZDNQ010000153.1:0-9694 GCA_964506605.1 uncultured Victivallis sp.
CGGTATACTGAAAATCCCGGTATTTTACATTCAGTGCCGAAAGCCAGAGTCCAATGAAACCTGCCGCCCACGCCACCGAGATCTGGGCGAATACAAGAGTCGTGATGGCGGTATTGCGGAAAAGGAAATATATCAGCAGGAAGATCAGGAAAAGGCAGACCGGCAGGATTACGGTGAAACGTTTCTGGAAGTTCAGCTGGTTCTCGTAGGTCCCTGCGAACTTCGCATGTGTTCCGGCGGTGAACTGGAACTCGCCGCTTTTCTGCTTCTCATCAATCATCTTCTGCGCGGCCTCGACGACATCGACTTCCGCATAGCCTGGAAGCTTGTCAAAGAGGACATAGGAGACCAGGAAGCTGTCTTCGCTCTTTATCTCCTGAGGTCCGGGGACATAGTTGATCGTCGCCATCTGCGACAGTGGAATCTGCGCGCCGTCACGTGAAGGTACTATAATCTTCCCGAGGGCTTCAGGCGTATCGCGGAGTTCGCGCTCGTATCGCACACGCACCGGATAACGTTCGCGGCCTTCGACGGTGGTGGTGGCACGGATTCCGCCGACTGCGACCTCGATGACGTCCTGCACGTCACGGATGTTGAGCTGATACTTCGCGATCTTCTCGCGGTCAATGTCGATTTCGAGATAAGGCTTGCCAATGACGCGGTCGGGCTGGACAGTCTCAGGATTAACGCCCGGGACCTGCTTTATGATCTCGGCGAGTTTGAATCCGACACCTTCAATGTCCGCAAGTGAACTGCCAAAGATCTTCACGCCCATCGGCGCACGCATCCCAGATTGAAGCATGACGAGGCGCGCAGCGATCGGCTGGAGTTTGGGAGCGGATGTGCATCCAGGTATGGTCGCCGCGTCTGTTATTTCCTTCCAGATATCATCTGTAGTTTTTATATTGTCACGCCAGAGCCGTGTACGGACACCGGTAACCGGGTCCGGAGGACCGAACTCAGGCTTGTACGTTATAAGTGTTTCAATCATGGAGATAGGCGCGGGATCGAGCGCGGTCTCGGCACGTCCGATCTTGCCGACCACTTGCTCCACTTCGGGAATGGCGCGAATCGCCATGTCCTGCTTCTGCACGATATCCAGCGCCTCGCCGATACCGGCATGCGGCATTATTGTGGGCATGTAGAGGAAAGAGCCCTCGTCAAGTGAAGGCATGAACTCGCGCCCCATGCCCGGGAAAATGCGTGTCAGGCCTGACCATGCAGAACTGCCCTTTACCGACTGCTCTGAAATTCCCGCATGTGAAAGCCCTTTTGGGATCCATCCGAAAACTCCATCGAAGCCAATCCATGCCATCAGTCCGAAGACAAGCATCGCGGCTGGCACTGTCAGGAAGCGGAACTTGTATTTCAGGAAGCAGGAGAGGAGGTCTGGGTACCAGTTGATGAATATGATGCGCAGGGAAGTCCATGCGAGATTTATGCCAAACACGAATAGCAGGTTCTTTGTCAGGCTGGTGCCGAGTCCGAGCGGCATCCAGTGCATTGTGAGGAGCGCAAGCACGAACAGCGCTCCTATCCATGAGATGGAATTTGAGAACATATGCCGCCATTTTTCAGGCACGCGCGGCTCAGAGAGCATTATTACGCCACCAAGCACAACCGGGAATCCGACCCAGAAATTCCATATGAAGACGGCTACGACACCAATAACTATCAGCCCCCAGTAAGCCGCCGCCCTGATCATTTCGCCCGTCCTGCGTTTCTGCATAAGGACATGGGCGAGCGCCGGAAGCACGGTGAGAGCCACAAAAATCGATGCGAACATCGCAAAGGTCTTCGTGTATGCGAGCGGGGTGAAGAGCTTGCCTTCGGCGCCGGTCAGTGCGAATACCGGGAGGAAGGAGATGATTGTAGTGATGACCGCGGTGGTTATGGCTCCGGAGACTTCGCTTGTCGCGCTGCATATGATATCCAGCGGGTCCTCGTCGGGTTTGGCGATGGAGAAGTGCCTTACAATGTTCTCGGAAAGCACGATGCCCATGTCCACCATGACGCCGATCGCGATCGCAATACCTCCGAGGCTCATAAGGTTGGAGTCGACCTTGAAGAAGGCCATGAGGATGAAGGTGACAAGCACTGCAAGGGGGATGTTGAGGGATATCATCAGGTTGGAGCGGAAATGCGCAAGCAGCATGAAGACTACGAAGCAGCAGATGAGTATTTCCTCGATCAGCGCATCCTTGAGGGTTCCAAGCGTCTCCTGGATCAGGCCGGTACGGTCATAGAACGGCACGATCTGCATCTGTGTCTTCCGTCCGTCTGCGAGGGTCTTCCTGGGAAGGCCGGGCTGTATCTGGCTGATCTTCTCATTAAGCCGTTTGATGACGGCCTGTGGATTTTCGCCGAACCTCACGATCACAACGCCGCCGACAGCCTCGGTGCCCTCTTTGTCAAGCATCCCCCTTCTCAACGCTGGCCCGGTATGGACCTTTGCGATGCTGCGGATGTATATCGGCACGTTCGAATTCGCCCTTATCAGGACATTCTCAATATCCCTGAGGGACTTGATGAACCCTTTTCCGCGTACGACATATTCTATGCCGTTGTTCTCGATCGTCTCAGCTCCGACATCGATGTTCGCCCTGCGTATGGCCTCGAAGACTTCGGGGAGCGCCACGCCGGCTGCCCTCATGGCCACGGGATCCACATCGATCTGGTATTCCTTCACAAAACCGCCTATCGACGCAACCTCGCTGACTCCCGGGACTGACTGGAGGGAATACCGTATATACCAGTCCTGCGCGGTGCGCAGTTCCTGGAGATTGAATCCTTCGCCTTCGACAGTATACCAGAATATCTGTCCGAGTCCGGTCGCATCAGGTCCGAGTTCGGGCACGACATCTTCCGGAAGGCGCTGTCTTGCGATATTGAGCCTTTCAAGAATTCTGGAGCGCGCCCAGTAGAAGTCGATATTGTCCTCGAATATCACATATACTGTCGAGAACCCGAACATGGAGATGCTTCTTACATTCTTGACTCCGGGTATGCCCTGCAGCGTGACAGTCAGCGGATATGAAACCTGGTCTTCAACGTCCTGCGGTGAGCGGCCAGGCCAGTCGCTAAACACGATCTGCTGGTTTTCTCCGATATCCGGTATGGCATCGACAGGTATCGGATTGCGGGGCATCCACTTCAGGTTGAAATCGAAGGGCATGAAATACAGTCCGCCTCCGATGATCGCAAGCACTATCATTACCACGACAAGCTTGTTGACCAGGAAGAACCTGATGCAGCGGTTCAGGAGGGAAGCTTGATTTTCATTGTTCATCCGGCAAATCCTTATATAAAAAGTGTTCAGGTGTCAGTTTTACCCAACTTATTGCTTCCCCGGTTTAGCTCCTGCTCCGATTGTCTGCTTCAGCTCGCCGCAGTCGGGCATAGTCGGTCCGAAATATGGATTCTGCACCTTTTCCGCATCCTGGATCCAGAACGCCCCCCTGCCTTCAAACGCCATAGGGCAGAACATCTTGAAGAGAGGTTTTTTCAAGTTCGACTCGGAGCAGACGAGATCCCTGTAGAGGAGCTTGGATATCTGCTCGAAGGCCTTCCGCGCCTCCCAGACGTCCTTCGAAGAGGATAGTCCGGAAGGATACTTGGCGTCGAGTTTCGCCGCCTGCTCCATAACCTGCTGCATGTTCTCAGTGAACAACGCCATCTGGACTTTAAAGTATGCGTCCATTACATCGTCCGGAGGCGGGGGATTGTCTTTTGGCGAAGCGGCATCGCACGCCGAATCAGTGCCCATCTCCTGGTTTCTTGCCGGCGCCATCATTGATGGCTTTGCGAAAATCTGGAGTGAGCTGTCGATCTTGAAGCTTCCGTTGGTCACAACAAGTTCACCTTCCTTCAATCCTGATTCCACAATGAAATAATCCCCTGCACGAGGCCCCAGGACGACCTCCCTGCCCTCATAGATATTCTTCTTCCCCTGGACCGACACATATACTACGGCCCTTCTGCCGGTCAGCAGGGCGGCGGTGGCGGGTATCACCAGCGGCGGGACGACATCCTCACCCGGCTTCCCTGCAAGACCCAGGGATTCGGCGGTGACAAGCGGCGTTCCGCAGATATCGCAATTCCCCGGCGCATCCTTTATGATCTCCGGATGCATCGGGCTTATCCATTTCCCCGCCAGCGAGGAATCGATCACCTTCCCGCCTTCTGCGATCTTCGCGCGCACGGTCGCATGCACGAACATTCCCGGCTTGAGCCTGCCTTCCTGGTTGTCGGCGGCCAGCCTGACTCCTACAGTACGGGTGGTCTCATCGAGCACCGGCTGGATGAGCGCGATCCTGGCGTTGAACTTCCTGCCGGGACACGCATCGGTGGTGAACTCGACCTCCTGCCCGTATTTCAACCAGGGCAGATCGGTCTCATACGCCTCGACGTTGATCCACACACGGCTCATGTCGACAATCGTAAAGAGGTTCTCGCCCTTTTCAAAATATTTGCCCGCCACGGCCTTCTTCTCGATTACGTTGCCATTTATCGGAGAGACGAGCGTCAGCAGGACTCCCGCCACCTGCGAAGCCGAAGTCGTGCGGTCGGCCCCCCTGCCCTTGCTGATTATCTGAGTGATCTCCTCGTCGCTGAAGCCTGAGAGCTTGTATTTGTCCTTTATCGATTCAAAGAAGTTGGCCGCGCCGGGATCATTCGGCTTGGACTCCTTCAGGTTGTAGGACTGTATGAGCTCCTGCTGGAGCACGCGCAGATCAGGGCTGTATACTTCCGCAAGCGGCTCCCCCTTCTTCACTGTCACCCCGATGGACTTGACGAAGAGCTTGTCTATCCTTCCGGAAAACCTGGCGTTGAGATATGCGGTAGTCTCCTCGTTATAGGCGATCTTCCCGAGCATCCTGATCTCCGAGGTGACAAACTTCCTTTCGACCGGTGCCGTCTGTATGCAGGCGAGCTTCTCAGCCGACTCGGAAAGCTTAAGCTCGGCCGGGCACATCCCTTCGGACTCATTGCCGACAGGTATGAGGTCCATGGCGCACAACGGGCACTTGCCCGGCTTCGGCTGCCGTATCTGCGGATGCATCGAGCATGTCAGTTCGGCCGGCTTGGCCACCGACGGTCCCGCAGATGCGTTGCCAGGCTGCGGCTGCACCGACGGCCCCCGCATATAGTAACCAAGCGAAAAGATGATTATCGCAGCAAATACAGCTGCCAGATTTTTTGAGTTTTTCATCATTTTGATTTATCTTTCCTTTTTCCTGACTGTACAAGCCTTCTACCTGCCTCCGGGGATCGTCTCCTTCAATTCTCCGCAATCAGGCATGGTCGGGCCAAAATAGGGATTCTGTACCTTTTCCGCATCCTGCAGCCAGAACGCCCCCCTGCCCTCAAATGCCATAGGACAGAATATCTTGAAGACAGGTTTTTTCAAGTTCGACTTGGATGAGACGAGTTCCCCGCAAAGGAGTATCGATATCTGCTCGAACGCCTTCCGCGCCTCCGATATGTCCCTGGAGGAAGCAAGACCTGTCTTATATCTCCCGTCAAGCATCACCGCATGCCTCCTGGCCTCTCCGAGGTTTTCGGTGAACAGCGCCTTGTGTACCTGGAAGTATTCCCGGGCAAGTTCGTCCGCTGGGGCCTGGGCGTCATTGCCGGCACTTTTCCCCGGTGTTGTCTGCACAGGCTCCGGATCATGTCCATTGAACTGCTTCATCATCGAGGATTTCGCCATGATCTGGAACGAGCTGTCAATCTTGAAACTGCCGTTGGTGACAACCTCCTCCCCTTCCTTGAGCCCTGACCTGACAATGAAATAATTTCCAGACCGCGCCCCAAGGCTGATCTCCCTGCCTTCATACATTCCGTTCTTCCCCGGGACAGACACATATACGACAGCCCTTTTACCGGTAACCAGCGGCGCGGAAGCAGGTATCACCAGCGGAGGTGGAAGATCCTGGTCCTCCCTGCAGGCAAGCCCCAGCGACTCGGCGGTGGCAAGCGGCGTCCCGCATATCTTGCACATGCCCTGTTCGTCGCTGACGACCTCCGGCTGCATAGGGCATATCCATTTGCCTAGAAGCGAGCAGTCGACAACCTTGCCGCCTTCCGCGATCTTCGCGCTGACCACCGCATCAACGATCATACCCGGCTTGAGCCTTCCATTATTGTTGTCTGCGGTAATTCTGACCTTGACCGTCCTGGTCGCCTCATCCAGCACAGGCTGTATCAACGCGATCCTGCCTTTAAATTTCTCACCGGGGCACGCCTCCGTAGTGAATTCGACGCCCTGCCCGCACTTAAGCCACGGGAGATCAGTCTCATACGCCTCCACGTTTACCCAGATGCTGCTCAGGTCGGCAATGGTATAGAGGATTTCAGCTTTTTCAAAATATCTGCCGACGACTGGAACCTTGTCGACAAGCACCCCTGATATGGGAGCCGTGACTGAAAGCAGCATTCCGGACACCTGGGAATTTATAAAAGTCAGCCTTTCAGGCCCCTTCATCTTGGCTATGATCTCATCCAGCTGGTCATCGCTGAAGCCTGAAAACCGGTATTTCTCCTTGACTGAATTGAGGAAGGCGATCGAGGAAGGGGAATCCGGCTTTGATTCCTTGACGTTCAACGCCTGTATGAGCTCCTGGAGCAGGACCCTCAGCTCCTGGCTGTAGACGACGGCCAGGTGATCTCCCTTCTTAACCGCAACACCTGTGGATTTGGCGAAGACCTTGTCCACCCTTCCGGAAAATCTGGCGTTCACATAGGCAAGCGTATAATCGTCGTATGAAACTTTCCCGAGCATCCTGATCTCTGCGGGGACGAATTTCCTCTCCACCGGGACAGTTTCAATCTCCGCAAGTTTTTCATCGGCATGCGACAACTTCAACCCCTTCATGCCGGTTTCGGACCGGGTGCCGTCGGATACCGGGATAAGATCCATGCCGCAAAGCGGGCATTTTCCGGACTTGGGCTGGCGGATCTGGGGATGCATGGAGCATGTCATTTCCGAAACATGGGAAGCGGCCGGCGGATGACCCGCCGATTTTTCCGGAACGGTGAGTCCTGCCGGCGCCCGGAGCCAGTATCCCAGGCCAAAGGCCAGCATCAATAAAAATACAGATTTCACCTTGCTGTTCATGGAATCCCCGTTTTATCAAAAGCATTCACAAGTGGTTAAATGAATATATACGGGGGGTTTGTTTTATTCCATGGGTAAAAACCCTACCCTGAAATTACCGGGGGAACGGGTTACTTTCCGGTTTGGCGATCAGATAATATGGACCACGGCGGGCAATCGTACTGCAGGAGACCTCTAGAGGCCTCCTTTATCCAGGAGGACAGCGCTGATCTTCTCATCTATCTGGGCCTGCACCTTTTTCTCCTCCTCGGCAAGCTCGGTCTTGAGCCGGGCTAGCTTCGCCTCCGTCTCCTCGATGTTCCGCTTCTGCATCTTGATTCTTTTTCCCATGACGTCCGCCAGCCTGGCTTTCAAGGCGGCTTTGTCGGCATCGCTCTTTGTCTCACGGTATTTGTCGGCGGCAGCTTTCAGATCCGCCGCCTCCTTCCGGGCCTCCTCCCGCATCTTCTGTGAAATTTCCGTCAGCTGCTTTTCAAACTCCTCCGGATTTTCCAGCCTGAGCCTCTTCATCTCCTCAAGCTTCTTCGGATCATTCTGCAGGAGATATTCGGACACCATCTGCACCCCGCCTTTGGGAAGCGCACCTCTCATGATGGCGTCGTCCTTCATTCCAGAAGCCGTATTTGGCGCATCTTCCCCCATGAGGAGGGCGACGCCGGCCAAAAACCCAAGACAGACCACGGCAATTATCTTTCCCATGACAACCTTCTCCTTATTTATTCTCGTCCGCGGGGGGAGCTCAATCTCCCCGACTCAACTATTCAAATCACCACTCGGACGTTATGCTTGAATATGCGGAAGCACCGTAGTTGTTGACGGCGCGGACCCTGTAGAAATAGTTCGTATTCTTCGAAAGCCCCTTGTCGGAATACACCCTCGTATTGGCCTTGAGTACGGCAACAAGCACAAAGGGGCCTGTCTCATATAGTGATCTCTCAAGCTCGAAAGACCTCTCGTTGTCTGAATTGTCCTTCCATGACATGACCGCGGTTGTCATGATCTTGCGCATCTTGAGATACGACGGGGCCGCTGGAATATCCTGCGGGCCCGGCTGGACGCTGTAAGGCCTCATCATCTCATTGTCCTCATGATCCACGATATGGCAGTGCCAGACGTACTGTCCGGGAATATCGAATTTGGCCTTCAGGCGCAGGATCTGTCCGGGATATGCCCATGCAGTGTCCTTGGTCCCAGTTTCATCAGCTCCTGGAGGGGTTATTGTACCGACAACTCCAAACAGCGGATCAAACACCTCGCGGTTCACAACCTCGAACGCGACCTGGTGGACATGCACCGGGTGCCCATCCACTGTGAAATTATAGATTTCCCAGGTCTCCGTTTTCCCGGACAGCGGCTTTTCGGTGACGGCATCCGTAAACTCCATAGGCACTCCCATAGGCGAAGCACCAGACACATCGGTAGTACCCAGCAATGTAAATGCAGGGCCTATTCCCGGGAGGACCGCCGAATCCAGCTCGTTGAGAGACAACTTCCTGACAGTATCAGACAATCCGAGAGGGGTTCTCGCGGGAAGTACTAGCTGGTCCGGAGGCGTGCTTGTATCTGTGCTTTTTCTTTTTATGACCTGGAACTTCATGACCTGTCCTGTCGTGGCTGGATCCGCCACTACTCCGTTGGCGCCGTTATATGGTTCATCCGGCCCGACATTCTGCAGTATTATTTCCGTGCCGACCTGGACATTGGTGAAGTCCACTATCACGTCCGCCCTGGTCGAACTGGCCATGAGCAGCTGGTTGAGACTGACGGGTGCAGGCAGGAATCCCTGATCGGAGCCGATCTGCCAGAACGGCAGTCCATTGGCAAACTGGAGGATCAGGGCGCGCGTAGTACAGCCGTTTAGCATTCTGAAGCGGTATCTGCGCTGTTCAACCTGGAGGTAGGGCCATGTCCTCCCGTTGACAACTATTGTGTTTCCGAAAAACTCCGGATTGTATATCGGGGAGATATCGCTGTGCGGATCTGGAATATATGGACCTGAAAATCCATCGAAATACGCGCGGCTGTCGGGATAGAAAAGGGAACCGTCGATGTTAAACGATCTGTCCTGGACGACGATGGGGATCTCGTATATGCAATCGTCCTGATCCGTATTGACTGTCGGAGCTGGGTGTGGAAGCACGGCGCGTTTTCCCGAGCTGGTCTTCACCTCGTCATCCGCTCCGCCCCTTATATTGTAGAAGCCAGCCAGCCCCATGTAGACATTGATACGGGTCATTCCCAGGGTATGGTCATGGTACCAGAGTGTAGTAGCCCTCTGATCGTTTGCGTAATCGAATATTGAACTGCCTACCGACCAGTCCTTGCCATACGGTGACAAAGTCTTATTGGCATCGTATTGGCTCCCGACTGTCGCATAGCCTGCGGGAATATTTCTTGCGTCAGGAAGATACCATGCCAGAGGGAACCCGTCCCCTTCCTGCACTACATGGGCGCCATGCACATGGGTGACGATCGGAACCGGGCCGACATAAGGAGTCGGATCTGTTCCACGGGTATCCTTGCCGCCCACGCCTCCTGGCGGATTCGCCCAGAGCACCGTCTGATCAAGAGGCA
>CAZDNQ010000154.1:0-9685 GCA_964506605.1 uncultured Victivallis sp.
AATAGGAACTCTTGCATTGCCCGAATACGAGAATCCGGATTTCCATATCCAGCTGATTCTACATCCTGAGAAATATTTTTCATCATTTCCCGGCGGACTTGACACCTTCAGGAAGGATATGATGCGCCAGATTGCATCCAAAAAGGACAGGAAGGACGAGGATTTCAATGATCTCAAGTTTATGAATGTGAGACTTGGCGCTTTTGAAGATTTCCTCAGGCAGTGCAACAGCCTCGATATGAAGCTGATGTTCTGCGAAGACAAGATAGGCATAAAAACCGAGTTTACCCCCATCATCGGATCTTCCGTGGAGAAATTCCTCATGGATCAGAAGACCGGTGGAAAAGCCGCAAGATCCGCTGAACCGGCGGATGAACTTGAATCCGGGGGGCATATTTCAATCGACAAAGAACTGAAAGATTCCCTTCTGGCAATAGCAAAGAATACGCTTGATGAAACATCAGACGGAGCCAGCAAGGATATAATCGATCTGATTTCAGTCCTGACCGAAGATTTCAAAGGCAATTTCACCTGCCGTATTGAAAGTTTCGAATCCGGAGCCCCGGTATGCCTTGATTTTGAAGCTGACGACGGAAAAAGGAAGGTCATAGAATCGTTCCTGTCGGAGAGGAAGGGGATGTTCATCTCAGAGAACGGTTTTTTCAGATATAAAAAGGATGGTGGCAACTCGAAATTCAACTTTTTCATATCTTCCCGTGACGAAGGTATCAGCGTACTCTACGGAAAAATGGACGACAAATATGCCACGAAGATGATCTCCACTCCGAAAGCTGCCAGGAAGGAAGGTACTGAAGTAAATGCCGACATCCGTGTGGATGCGTATTCGAAACCAGATAAGATGGCTCCGCTTTTCAGTTCATTCTTCGTTTTCGGCGGGAAAAAACTCCTGATGGACACGAATGTCTACGTTGAGGGAGTCAGAAGGATAATTCCTCCGGAACTGCTGCAGAAACAGCAGGATTCCGATCAGGAATGATCATATTTTAACAACTTGTCCATCAGAGACTTCAAATATTCCGGCGCCGTCCAGAAACTCATCCATTACGGGTTTTTCCGTAAATGTGAAGAATACCTGGTCGGCACCCTTCAGGACATTGTAGAAGGACTTTTTCGTATGCATGTCGAGTTCTCCGGTGACATCATCAACAAGAGCTACAATCCCGGTATCATTCAGCCTTGAGTCCCTCATTATCCTCACCGAGGCAAGTTTGAGGCATAGTGACGCCAGCCTGCATTGTCCGGTAGATCCGAAGTTCCTAAGGGTTTTCCCGTCATAGATGAACTCAAAGTCGTCCAGATGCGGACCGAAGGTTGAATACTGCCTTATGAATTCCCTGTCCCTTTCATTGTTGAACCTCTCCATGTATTCCTCTGCTGAAGAGGTTCCCTTCTGGACGGGATATTTGAGGATAAACTCCTTCTGCAGACCGGATATCTCCTTCATCAGCTCGGAAACATGCTCCGACAGTTTCCTGATGATTTCCTGCCTGAACCGGACTATCGCACATCCTTTTTCAGCGAGGATCGGCTCAAATGCCTTTGCCTCCGCAATCTTTCCCCTTCCCAGCCTGAGGCAGGCATTCCGGTTCTGGAGGGCAAAAACATATTCCTGCAATGAAGGCATGTATTCCGGGAAGACCGAAGATATGTACATGTCGAGGAATCTCCTTCTTCCTGAAGATCCTCCGGTGACAATAAGAATGTCGGAAGGAGAGAAGACCGCTGTCCTGAAATTATGGATGAAATCGCTGGCCTTGCCTACTGGATTCCTGTCTATCCTCAGTTTTCTCCTGTCAAAATATTCGGCTTCCACAAATTTTACCGAGTTCTTCTCTGAGACAAGTTCCGCACCAAGGCAGAAGCCGGAAGTTCCTATTTTCCTGAGGTCCCCCGTCTGGGATGTGCGGAAGGATCTGAGTATGCTCAGGAAGAAAATACCTTCAAGGAGATTGGTCTTGCCCTGTCCGTTCCTGCCGATGAATATATTCGACCGGCCCAGGGATTTGAGGCTCAATTCCTGATAACTGCGGAAATTCCTGAGGTAGATTCCCCTTATCATCTGGTCTGGGACATCTCTCTTATTTGCTCCTGACAGGCATGATGACATAGAGGAAACCTTCGCCGGCGGAGACAGCGACCGGGCTGTAGCCGTCGTTCATCTGGAGGGTCACCTTGTCAGCATCTAGATTTTTGAAAGGATCGGAAAGAAATACGGGATTGAAGGATATGTTCAGTTCAGCGCCGCCGTATTCAATATCTATGGACTCCTTGCTCTCTCCAAATTCCGAGCTGGACGCAAAAAGGACAAGAGATGTCTTGTTGAACGTCATCTTTACGAAGGAACTGCTTTCAGAGACGACCAATGACACCCTTCTGAGGGCTGATGCGAATACTGAGGTCGGAATTTCTACTTTCTTGCTGAAAGAAGTTGGAATGACCTGCTTGTAGTTGGGATAATTCCCCTCTACCAGCTTGGTCGTCATCATAGTGCTTCCAATCTTGAACGAGGCCTGGTTCTCTCCGATGTCTATGTTGACTTCGCCTTCCTTCTGGAGAAGTCTGACCACTTCGTTCGCACTTCTTGAAGGAATTATAGAATCTCCCTCTTCACCTTCATATTTCTCCATTACCTTCTCAACGAGAGCAAGCCTTTTTCCATCGGTGGCTACAGCTGTAAATGCATTCTCCTTGAAACTGAGAAGTATCCCGTTCAGAACCTTCCTGGAATCATCAATGCTGACAGCATATGAGATCTGTCCAAAGATCCTGCCAATCTCGGTCTGCGGGAGCTTTATGCTCCTGACAGGTGTAATTGATACCGGCTGTGGAAAATCGTCGGGTGCGAGTCCAAGAAGCTTGAACAGGGATTTTCCGCACTGTATGGCAATGTGATGATTGTCATCGCTCTTGAGGTCGAGATCCTCTCCAGGGAGCTCCCTTACTACTGAAAGCAGCTTCTTGGCAGGGAGAGTTGTCTTTCCAACCTCCTCGACCTTCGCCTCTATCTCAGTGGTAATCCTGATTTCGAGATCGGTGGTTGTCAGAGTGACTTTGTCCTTTGATGCTTCAATGAGGACATTCGCAAGAACCGGCAGAGTGGACCTTGAACCAATTATGCTTGCGACCTTCTGGAGAGCGTCAAGAAACTTCTCCCTTGAAATGCTTATCTTCATTGAAACACATCCTTTCCCTTATGTATGCCTTCTTATATTTGTATTTAGATTAAATATATAAGATTCGTATTATATCCTGTCAATTTTGTTAATAAAATCTAAATTAGAGGGAAAATAATCAAAATTTATATATCAATAACTTGTGTTTATCAATTTCAATAATGTAAATTAACGTGAATTTCAACAATTATCCACATGTTATCAAGATCGGAGCGGCACATGAAATATTCCATATCGGATCTCTATGAAAGATTTCCCGAACTCAGAAAAATAGATTATAGCATCAATGACGCTTTTTCAATTCTTGAAAGTTCGATTGCAAAAGATGGAACGGTTTTCACCTGTGGAAACGGGGGCAGCGCATCGGATGCCGACCACATCGTAGGTGAGTTTCTCAAGAGTTTCCTCATAAGGAGGAAAGTCTACGGAAAATTCAGGGAGGACGCAGTAAAGGTGCTTGGAGAAAGTGAAGGGAACAGGATCAGCGACGGGCTCGAGGACGGGATAAGGGCCATTGCCCTTACAAGCCATCCGGCGTTCTCCACAGCCTATGCGAACGATTCCTCCGCGGCGATGATATTCGCGCAGCAGCTGCATGTCCTCTGAAGAAAAGGGGACGTGCTGATAGGGATTTCCACGTCGGGAAACGCCGTCAATGTGCTGAACGCCATCAGGGTTGCAAAAGTTAAAGGTATTGCGAGCATCCTCATGACCGGTTCAAAAGGAGGGGAATGCGTGAAGATAGCAGACTGCTCCATAAAAGTTCCTGCAGAAGGGGCGTACAGGATACAGGAATTCCATCTTCCAATATATCATGCCTTGTGCGCCATGCTGGAGGAGCGGTTCCATGGGGAATGAAGATTCCAGGAGGAAAATCCGTCACGTTGCAATAATAATGGACGGCAACAAGAGATGGGCCGAGAAGAACGGTTTTTCCACTTTGGAAGGGCATTCAAGAGGCGCGGAGACAGTCCAGAAGATTGTGAAGGCCGCCAAGGAGATGGGGATAGAATATCTTACACTCTACGCCTTCAGCACCGAGAACTGGAAGAGATCCAAGTTCGAGGTTGAAGGTCTCATGTCCCTGCTGAGATCCTTCCTCAAGGACAATCTTGAGAGAATAAACAGGGAGGGAGTCAGGCTCAGGGCTATTGGACGACTGGAAATGATCCCGTCCGAGACCAGGAAGATTCTTCTCGACGCCATAGAAAGGACGGAAGGCAATAAGATGGGAACCCTTGTCCTGGCTCTGAGTTATGGGGGGAGGGGGGAGATAGTGGACGCCGCCAGGAAACTATGCAAGGATGCAGTTTCAGGGAAAATAAATCCCGACAAAATTGACGAGGAGCTGTTTGGCAGATATCTTTATGCGCCTGATATCCCTGATCCGGACCTTCTCATAAGGACCAGCGGGGAATTCAGGATAAGCAATTTTCTGCTCTGGCAGATTTCCTATTCTGAAATATGGATAACGGATACGCTCTGGCCGGATTTCTCGAAGGAGGATCTGAAGGAGGCCGTTGATTCGTTCTGCACCAGGAAAAGACGTTATGGGGGTAGATGATGTTCATACTTAGGCTGCCAAGCGCGATAATACTTATATCCCTCATCATTGCCGGCACATATGCAAACGGCGCCTACGGCAGGATAATATTCACATTTACGGCGATGATGTTCGCGTTCCTCGCGGTATTTGAATTTCTGGACATCATATCGAAGACAGGCAGGAGATCATATGCCTTCACCTCATCTCTGGCCGGGGCGGTTCTTGTCCTCCTAATGGTCATCATGAGGAAGAATGTGTCTGATCTGCCGCTGTTCGAGCTCAAGTACCTGGCTATCTTTGCAATCATTCTGTGGATGATCCTTTTGTTCTCCAGGACTCGGGAGGATGTTCTGGCAAAGGTCGTAAATTCCATCTCCGGCTTTGTCCTTGTCGCAGTCCCTCTCAGCTTCATGGTCCTCATATATCTGATAGAAGACGGAACCAAGGATGCGGCCGGACGCAAGCTGTTCCTATACCTTGTCGCTGTAACAAAGGCGGGTGACATAGGCGCCTACGTAGCCGGTGTGTCAAGTTCCAAGCTGATGTCCGGGGGGAACCACAAGATAGTTCCGTCTATCAGCCCGAAGAAATCATGGGAGGGGACTGTCGGAGGTCTCGTCCTCAGCATAGTGGTGGCGGTGCTTCTTGTGAAAATACTGCCGGCACCCTATAAGATGGGAGACTTTACCGCTGCGTCCATCGGCGCCATCCTGTTCATAGGAGGTTTCATAGGAGACCTGTCGGAATCATCGCTGAAGAGAATTGCAGGAGTAAAGGATTCAGGACAGATCGTCCCGGGAATAGGAGGGGTGCTGGACCTTCTTGACAGCCTCATCCTGAATTCACCGTTATTCTTCATCTTTCTCATCCCGATGATGAAGTAATACCAGCCTGGCCGATGCTGTTACTTCCCAGACAGAATCACCATGCCCTTCTGGGTCAGGGCGTTGACATGCATGAGCACTGACTGGCCGTTCTTCATGTCGGCTATGTCTGCCACATATATTGAATCAGCCCATTTCTTCGAATCGGGGACAAGGGATTCCAGGCGGTTTGGAGTCCCCGTCATGAGCTTCTCGTTAAGTATATAATCCTTGTTTTTGGGATATATTGCCATGTAAAGTATCTCCATCTCCACCAGATCGTTGAAGAAATGGGTCCCAAGGGAGATGTCGGGGGTCAGCCCCTCGTGCATCGCGACTACCTCGCAGAGCACGGATGCGTTCTTGATCTGGGCGAAGGTGACCGGTATTCCGAGGGCCGGCATCTTTGTGCCCCATCTGCCGGGACCGATCAGCAGGATATTCGGTTTTTCCGAACTGCCGGATTCCAGATTTGTTATGTCTCCTATTATCCGGGCCACGGAGTAGCGGTCCTGCATGGACATCTCCCCATATTTTGAAGGGAGTATGTATATGATCCTGTCTATCTTCTTCGATACGCTCTGCCCGATTATGGGGCCGCAGGTCTTCAGGAGTATGTTTTCGTGCTTCACGTTCTTGGGACCATGTATGTCCCGGACTTCGCGGGTGAACTGGAACGGCCGGCACTGGACTATGTTTATCCTGTAGTTGTCGTCGTCCACGAAATTCCCGGTGAATTCAATGTCGACCGGATGCTTGTATGCCGTTTCGAGAGTCTTCATGATCTTCTGCATATCCCCTATGAACCTGGTGCTGGACAGCAGCTTGTCGAAGGTAAGTATCCACGTGAAGACATTTTTTAGGTTCATGGATTTCGCCCGTTCCTCGGTCTCCGTGTCGTTCGATGCGAATATGTCCATCGGGAGGGAGGATGCGGATTTCGCAAGATCCTCGAAGTTAATCGATGTGTGTGAATTCTCCTTCAGGTCAAGGACATCCACGATCTTCTGGGTATGCTTCCTCACTTCTTCAAAAGTAGCTTCGGGACGGAGCAGCGGGGCGTTGATGGACACAATCCTGGTGTAGTCGTTTCCGTGCTGTTCGACGGCCCTTGTGCCGAGTCCGAAGACAAGCCTCAGAACCCCTTCCGCAGGATCTATCCTGCTGTTCCATACGAACGGGTTGAATGAGTATCCTACTCCGGCTATCTGGGGGAAGTAGTAGTCGCCGTAATATTCCCCTGACACCCTCTGTACGAGCAGGGCCATCTGTTCGTCCTTGTTGAGAAGGCCCCTGTGGAGGCGGTATGATAGGGCGTCCTTGCTCATCGTGCTGGCATAGACCGTCCTGACGGCGTCAATGAAGTCTTTCAGGCGCTGTTCCGGGGTGCCGTGGTTCGCGCAGAATATGCTTTCATATTTCCCTGAGAAGGCGTTCCCATAGGCATCTTCGAGAAGACTGCTTGATCTGACGATTATAGGCGACTGTCCGAAATAATTAAGCATCTCCTTGAACTGGTCGATGATGCTGGACGGAAATTTGCCGTTCAATAGTTTCTTCTGTATCTCTTCCGCCTTGTCATACATATGGTCGGAAGGATTGAGCTGGATATGCCTTCTCTGCCACCAGCAGTCGTTCTCTATCACATATGTATAGAAGAGGTCTGATCCTATGAAGAAGGAATCGTGCGGTTCCAGGCGCTTCTCCCATTTCCTGCTGGTCTTCATCAGTATCGCCTGGGCCAGCAGCATTCCTACGGATTTACCGCCGATCAGCCCTGTCCCTATCATACGCTTGGATATCAAGATGAGATCTGAAATGTCGAAGTACTGTTTGCAGAGCACGGAAACATTCTCATCACGGGTTATTATCATCTTTATCAGCTGCTTCTTGAAGGCGTCCACCTCTGTTGTCATCTCCTGGCCGTGATGGATCTTCTTCTGTATCTTTCTTGCCTGGATCAGGGTGTTTGTCCAGACATCCTGCCGGTCGATATTGGCGTCAAGCCAGGGCTGTGGCACCTTCGTAAGTATCTCCGAGACGATGAAGCTTTTGTTGACGGGACTGAAGTTTTCCCCATCCATTCCATGCAGCATGTACATGGTAGGGGAGAAACGGTTCCATACCTTGATTGGAAGGATGTATATCTTGTCATTCTTCTTGAACACGTCCAGAACCACCTGTGCCGTCTTGTGTATTGCCTCGATGGCAACCGGGGTCTGGTGGTTCCTGAGAAGAAGGAAGTATGCAACTGTTTCAAGGTCATAGAGATAAGGACATGTCAGCATGAAGAAGTTCCCGAGCATCCTGTCGCTGTACCAGTCGACAGCCAGATCTGAAAGGCAGTCGAACACGTAGCATGCGCCCCTTCCATGCTTCTCGATGACCCTGAAAATCCCGAAGATGAACTGTTCGAACCCAAGCTGGGGGTCGAACTCATAGCATGTAGCCCTGAAGTCCTTGGGAAGCAGCCTCTTATGCTGTGCGAACCTCAGATAGACAAGGTCTTTTCCATCCGCCACCGACTTCCTGCAGAACGGCAGGACGAATGCGATGTATTCGTCTATGGAATCGGCCTGCCATACAACATTGTCGCCGGCAAGTATCCCCTGGAGGGTATTGTCGAGGGATGGCAGGCCGGAAGTGAATTTAAGATCGGATTCCTGCATCTGTTTCTCCGGAAAAAGGTGTTTTATTGATATCTCAAAGTTACCGTGAAACGGGTAAAAGTCAATTTTTAAAAGTTCCTTGAAAAACAGCTTGATAAAATCATACTTTCGTGTAATCTAACGGACTTCGAAAAAACTTCTTGTCAACGAGCATTGGACGGGATCATTATGTCTTTGGAAAACATAAACAGATGCTACCCTGAGAAAAAAGGTCTTTACGATTTCGCCAACGAGCACGACTCCTGCGGCGTGGGCTTTGTCGCGAACATAGACGGCACGCGCACGCACAAGATAGTGGAGCAGGGGATAGAGGTGCTTGTAAAGCTCCTGCACCGCGGCGCCCTTGGAGGGGATGCGAACACAGGAGACGGCGCCGGAATTTTATGCCAGGTTCCCGATGAATTCTTCAGGAAGGAGATGGCAGCGCAGAAAATAGAACTTCCTCCTGCCGGACAGTATGGCGTCGGCATGGTGTTCCTGCCTGTTGAGCAGAAGACTGCGAAAAAATGCGTTTCCGCCATAGATAAAAGCATAAAGTCGGAAGGTTTCGACGTTCTCGGATGGAGGGATGTCCCCGTCGACGACAGCTCCCTTGGAAAACTCGCCAAGGACACCCAGCCCGTAGTGAAGCAGGTGTTCATAGGGAGGAAGAAGGAAGGACTTGATATTGACGCCTTCGAGAGAAGGCTCTTCGTCGTCCGGCGCCAGGCCGGCAGGATCTATTGCGAAAGCGGAGCTGCTGAAGAGCCTTTCTATATAGTCAGCATGTCCTGCAGGACGATAGTCTACAAGGGACTCCTCGTGGGTTCCCAGCTTCCGAAATACTATCCGGATCTCAGGGACAAGGATTTCAAGAGCGCGCTTGCCCTCATCCACCAGCGCTACAGCACGAACACTTTTCCGACATGGCCTCTCGCCCAGCCGTTCCGCTATCTCGCCCACAACGGCGAGATTAACACGCTGCGCGGCAACATAAACCAGATGAAGGCGAGGGAGAACAACTTCGAGTCCGATCTTTTCGGCACCGACATCAAGAAGCTCGTTCCGGTCATACAGG
Organism: uncultured Victivallis sp.; assembly: GCA_964506605.1. Classification (GTDB taxonomy): domain Bacteria; phylum Verrucomicrobiota; class Lentisphaeria; order Victivallales; family GWF2-50-93; genus GWF2-50-93. The sequence goes on from CAZDNQ010000154.1 coordinate 9,330, forward strand.
AGAACCAGAGTGATTCGGCATGCCTGGACAACGCGCTGGAGCTTTTCAATTCCTGCGGACGATCCCTCCCCCATTCCATGATGATGCTGATACCCCAGGCATGGGGTGAAAAATACAGGCTGAGCCATGATCTCAAGGGATTCTACGAGTTCCATGCCGGGCTCATGGAGCCATGGGACGGTCCTGCGGCGGTCGCATTTTCCGATGGGAAATCCATAGGAGCCATGCTCGACAGGAACGGACTCCGTCCCGCAAGATATACCATCACCACCGACAATTTCATGGTGCTCGCCTCGGAGACCGGGGTGCTGGACATACCCAACGACAAGGTGCACAAGAAAGGACGTCTCCGTCCC
>CAZDNQ010000155.1:0-9555 GCA_964506605.1 uncultured Victivallis sp.
TGATGTCTACCTGCCGTAAAACTTCCTGCTGTTGTCTGAGCTGTAAGACCGGAAGGAACAGTCAGCTTCACTGCCAGTTTAACATATTTCCTCTCCCAGCGTAGAATAATATTTCCAGATGGAGTCGGTATACGCCCTTCCGCGAATTCAAGATCGAAAGGCTGAGGCTTGACGCTGAAAGTCCTGAATCCGGGTGCTGTCGGTCTGACGCCAAGAATGATGGTCTGCATGAAATCCACAGGGGCGGTGGCGAAACCGTGACATAGGCTTCCATCTCCCGAGAAAGCCTTTTTCCCGTGTTCATGTATTCCTCCCTCCCAGATTGTCGGACTGCCTGATCTGATGATATCTCCCCAGTATTTCCTGATGCGTGCAAGCCCGTCGGCCGACTGTCCAGTCGCTTCAAGTGCATGGAAAATAAAGATGTGGAAGTAGAGTTCCGGTATCATCAGCTTGGGATTGACTATGGCCTTTGACGCAGTATCCTTCAGTTGCGGCGTGCATGAACCGCTCAGTATGGCAAGAGCATGTGCGAGCTGGGTGAAACGAGCACTGGTGACTGACGGATCGTCTGTATCGGCGATGAGACCTTGCTCATTGTTGAAGTAACGCCTCGTTATCTTTTTCGGCAGATGCAATATCTTTTTTTCCATCCAGACCATATCCGTATCGCAGGAGGTTTCGTGAGCAAGTCTGGCCACGTTGCGGAACGCCATAAGATAGAAATAGTTCAGGATGGAAGTCTGCTTGCCGGTGTATGAGATGTGGTTTACTTCATATGCCCAGTCGAAGAAATTCCAGAATTTGTCCGGAGGATTAAGCAGACCGTCGGCATCCTCCCATTCTGAAAACACTTTCAGTATCCTTGCCAGTGCTGGCAGGACTTCACACACCATTTCCGCATCGCCAGTATAGAGATAGTAGTCTGAAAGCATTTCAGAGATAAAAAGATTAGTCGGCAGCAATATCAGGCTCTCCAAATTCCGGGGACATGGACAGACACCGGGGATAAGTCCGTTTGGAAATGCATCAGCCACCGCCATCCGGAAAGCCCGGGCGTTCACTCGCGGATCTCCAAAAGCCTGCAAGGTGGTGCGGTTTTCCACGATCATGTCGTTCACCCAGAACGCCCGTTCCCTCCATGGGCAGTCGGTGAACACATCAGTGGTGCATGCGGAAAGAGTCTCGACACATGCCTGCCATATGCGATTGAGCATCTGGTCGCTGGAATTGAAGCTGCCGTTTCTTGGGTATGGATAGCGTACATCATAGGCTTTGATGCCATGTATTACTACTGGATCGGTATAATTGCGGATGACCACCTGCACCATCCGAAATCCGCGCTGATGGAGCGTATTTCCAACAAGCCGCCTCTTCCCGTCGAGAATATAGCGGTCGGCAAAGTTATAGGAATCTTGGGAATGGTCGGTCCTGACACGGTTTTCCCAAAGTTCCTCGTCATGGCCCAGATCAATGATGGTCCCGCACGGCGCGGTGACGTCCAGCTCGAAACGACCGATGATTTCACGGTCAAAGTCGAAAACCAGGGCAATACCGCCATTGTTCGGCAGAGGAACAATTGTGAAATCACCGGATCCTGGCTGGAGAAGAGTTTTAAGATTCAACAGGAGTGGACGATGTTCCTCGTAGGTCATCAGCTTTGAAACCTTGATGTCGTCTGCATCCTTCAGCGCCGGGACTACCACCTGGACGGGTATGTTTGCTGGACTGTAGGCAATTTCTATCAGTTGTGGAACATCTCGTGCCAGAAGTTTCTTCCGCATGACAGGGCTGTCCGTTGTCAGGACTGTCGCCTTGGACCAGTCCCCGCTGGTTTTGCGGAAATCGCACCATTCTGAAAATCCCACCTGCATGCTGTAGGTCTGGACGTCCTGCCGCCATTCAGTTCCATCCTGTACCTGCCATTCTCCGTCGGTGCCGAAAAAGCCTTCAAGCTCCGCGATGAGTGCAGGCTGGGATGGCGCGGCCAGGAAAGTGTCTTCGTTCATGCACTGGCAGCAAATCAGGATTTCGTTGTTCCCTTCATGCAATACATGATAAAGATCCCATGTGTCGAAATAGTTAGTTGTATGGGTACCCCTCGCCGGTCCTCGTCCGACAGTCTGACCGTTTACTGCTAAAACATAATAGCTTTCAGCTGTTATATGGAATATCGCTTTTTCTGGCTTTCGGTCAAGATTAAGTTTTCTAAGGGCGCGGAAATAATAGTTCTTCCGCTGGCAAGCATCTTTGGTAGATATCCAATGGGCTTTCATTTTTAATCCCTGATGACAATTTTTCTATATGGCTACAAAAATATCTGTGGAATATTCTCAAATAAATGGATTAAAATCCATATTTTGTGTATATTTGTAATATCAATCAAGTTTTTAAGGTGTGCATATGGGCGAAGATGAAAATGTAAAACTACACACATATGAGTATGTGAAACTGGGGGGGGCACGCTTCTGGGACTGGAGACAGGAATTTATTTCCGTGCCATATTGGCGGTTGTATTGGAACTCCTGTGAAGGAGGGTTCGTGAAAATCGGGCTCCGCGAAGTTGAACTGGGGTCTGACAAGGTTGTGCTATTGTCTCCGAACACGGTCTATTCGACTCGGACTGTAAAGGAAACCGGACATCTCTACATGCATTTTTCCACTGGTTGGCCCCTGGTCGATGTTCAGCCCCAGATGTTCGAATTTAAATGTTCCAGCCTAACATCAGTGGCATCACAGATCGCCGAAAATATTACACGGCATCGCGACAATTGGAAGATCGTGTTGCAGATACAAATCCTGATCAATTCCACACTGCTATGCCTTCCTGAATATGCAGTACCACATTTGAGGGAATATGATCCCAGAATCGAGGAAGCCATTGCTACTATCGAAAACAGTCATTTCGTGATCAGCAACCGGAAACTTGCCCGATCAGCCAACATGAGCATAAATGGTTTCCTTCAGCTATTCCGGAATGAGACCGGTGTGCCTCCGCAGACATACTCGCGGCGCAAAAGGCTTGATGACGCCTCAAAGATGCTCCATTTCAGTGATGCGGAAATCGATGAGATAGCGAAGAGTACAGGGTTCTGTGACAGATATCATTTCTCACGCGCATTCAAACAGGAGTTCGGACTAGGTCCGGCACGGTTCCGTCGCCAAGCGCAGATGCTGCGCAATACAGAAGGCTGATAACACTTTAGAGGTAGTGCAAGTAATCTTTCGCACATTTTTCTTACAGGTCTTACATCTTCATGTCCTTGTATTTGACCGTGCTCCATTTTCTGCCCTCCACACTACTGCTTTCTGAATTAATCCACCTTAAAGCCGTAGAATCCAAGCATTGGAACAAAACGAACCATGTCGTGGGGAACAGTCTCAGGATTGCTCCCGTAGGCTCCGTGTATGAAAGCATCTCCCTCAAGCCTCCTCTCCAATTCAAGAATGATTACGTTGCTGAACTGATACACAACCTTTGCAATCGGAACCATCCCCTTCATATCTTCCACTTTGAAAGGATTATTCAGTTGGTTGATTGAATCGATCCTGCTCTCAACATTCGCAAAAGAAAGTTCTATCTCCATTCCATTTTTCCGTCGTCTCGCCTTAGTAATTTCGGGGGCAAGATATGAGACTCCCTTTCCATAGACTTTGGCGAGCACCGCCGACGCGGCCCTGTCGGCAAGAAGCATGTTCCCAGCTGGAGAGGTGTGGACACCGTCAGACAGAGGCAAATCCAAGGTCGGCACTACGGCCACTCCTTCAATAATATGCGGCACCTGTCTCTGCGCCTCTCTCACGACAGACCAGCCCTTCTGTATATTTTCGTCCATCGCCCAGTAAACCCTGTTGAGCTGGACCGTCAGAACAAAAAGCTTTTTATTCTTCAAGGCCTTCCGCCAGGCCTTTACAGCCGCGACAAACCTTTTCCCGTATGTTCCTGGCCTGTCCGCCTCGGTATCGCTGCACCCCTGGTACCAGAGAATTCCTTTTGCAGAACCTCCGGCTGATTCAACCACCCTGATCATTGAATCGAAGAGCTGATGTTCACCTAGTTCCGAAGGGTTCCAGGAAACAAGAGGTGAACCACCCAGGGATGTCTGAATCAACCCGACTGGAACACCTATATGATTTTTAATGAGCCTTGCCCAGTGCAACCATGGAGAATGTCCGCTGTTGGTCGGCTCCCTGTTGACAGGATGGGCAGTATCCGTCGAATCATTGAGGGGCTGTGATGCAATCGTCCATTTCATGGCATTGTTGAAAACATGGATTCCCATCTCTGGCGGATCATAACTGGGACCGCGCCCGTAACCGGCTGAATTGCTCTGCCCGGCGATGATCCACAAATCCCCTACTCCAATGAAATGCCTCATGTCGCCGCGATCACTCCATTCACAAGCCTTCTGTTTTTTTCCTGCGAGATGCGTTTCCAGTCTGTAAAGCCCTCCTTCCGGGACATTTTTGAGAACTCCGCTCCATGTCCCGTCAGCCTTTGTCTTCATTTCCGCCCAATCAAGTGACGCCAGCACCGGCACTCCGCTTTCTTCCCTGACGATTCTTGCCTCCACTCGATCTGCACCTTTATCGGATCCCCATCTGCCTGCAATTTCAATATTTGCAACACCCTTGTCATTTCTCTGGAATATCTGCCAGTCGTTGATCCCAGTATCAATGACCACACCGCAAACCTTGTCTTTCATTTATGCTCCTGTTATTAAAATAATTGTTCCTGCCGTCGATGTAATGCTCATCAAGTCCCCCTGTCACAACTTTTTTGAATTCGCACTTGCTGGTAAGTTTAAAGAAAGGAAGGAAAGAGCAGGAAGCAAGGGGGAGAACTGCTATCACTGCCCTTTCCAATCCTTGAAATCTTCAATAACATGATGCCCATCTATTCATGAATCCTTTGGAATCCCGAAACCTGGCGCATTTCCTTCAGCGACTGCATTTGCGGCATAAAGGAACATGCCAGCAGACCAGGCCTGGGAGGCGGAGCCCATCGCCCTCCCCGTATGACCCTGCAACCATTCGTTGAACTCCCAGTCCCTGGACTTGCAGGATTCACGGTTGGATTTTGCAAGCAAATCAAGTTCCTCTTCCGCCTTGGCCGTTCGGCCGACCTTGACCAGAGCCGCTACATAGAGGCCGCCCACCCATGGCCAGATGCCTCTGTTGTGGTATTGGTGCGGAAGATTCAAATTGTAGATCTTGTAGTATTCGCGCCAGTTACGTTCTCCTGGCTGGATTGCCGGATAAAGCACCTGCACAGGATACGGGCGGTTTACACCAACCTGATCGATGAAATCAAGGATTTGCAGGCTCTGCTCCCTCGAGGCAACATCGCATAGGATGGACAACAAATTGCCGGTGGTATCGAAATATTCTCCATAATCAGCTTCGTCTATCCATGGCAGGAAATATGGTCTTCGACGAAGGTGGCAAGCCATAATGCGGCGGATTTGATGGTGGCTTTTGTCCTCAAAAGAATTCGGGTCTTTCACCCAGAACCAGTCTTGTAGCGCAGCTAATACGGCATCCTTCTTTTTCCTAAACCGTTCTGCATCATCAGGAAATCCGTCTGAAAGAAATTCCGCCCCCCGTGCAAGAGCTGCGGCATAGAGCACGTTTGGATAAAGCACATGTCCGTGATTGGCGAGGAGGTCAGCCCAGTCGAACATTTCAGGTGAAATCATCAGATCATGACGAGAGAGATCCATTGACTCGCACCAGTCGAGGGCGCGGATGACGGCAGGTGCAGTGCTTCGACGCCAGCTTTCATCGAGTCGCAGTTCGTAAAGGCGTGCGACCCCTAGGACAAACCACGGATTGCAGTCCATGCCTCCCCATGTTGGCATACCATCCTTGCATGCAACAAAACCAGGTATCTGCCCAAAACGGTTCTGGCCCTTGGCAAGAGTGTCCAGGGACACGCGAAGGCACTCCAGGGCTGTGGCATCGGAATTGACAGTTGCACCGAGAAGCGTTATCACGGAATCTCTCGCCCAGACCTGCTGATAGACGTCGCACGACGCCATCATGCCAAGTGGAGTGATGTTGCGGGATAGTATCTTGCGGGCCTGTCCAATTGCTTCATTAACAAGACTTGTCATATTTTTACCTTTTTTACCTATGGAAGCAATTTCTAAACTCCAGATTTTCTAAAGTTCTGAAACGGCTTCCTTGTTGTTTTTATTGCTTTCATTCATATTTTTTAATTAATTAAAGCCTCTAAAAATACATACGTTGTGGCAAATTCGAAGAAGCAAGACTCTCATCCAAAGACACATATCCATTGCGTTTGTCTTATTTGAATTTATCAGTCGATGGTTTACCGAGTATTTCGAGCAAAGCGGTTTTATATGCTTCGCCGTAGCGGAACATGCCCAATGCGTTGGGATGTACTCCATCACCGGTGCCTTCACTGTCAGTTCCGATCAAGTCTCTCCCTGGAAGGTAATGAAGATGTTTATCTCCGGCAGCGGTCAGTTTCTCGTAGACAACACGCAATGCAGCTTGTTTGGCGTTGATGCTTGAGTTCCCTTTCTCGAATAATTCCGGAGAGGGGAGATCATGATCCTCCACCAGCAGTATGGGCGTTACGGGATGGTCTTTACGTAAGCGCTGAATCAAAGGTTCAGTCCGTTGGCTGACATCGGTTGCGGTCATGTTTGGTTCGCAATCGATGACGTATGCAGCCGCGTCGTGCTCGGCGATCAGGTCAACGACTTCCTTTTCCATGCGTGCGCTTCCGCAGAAGCCATAATTGAGTATCGGACAATCGAAATAGCGGCCAATGATTGCCGGAATGCTGAGCCCGGGCCGTGAAGCTATTCCTCCCTGCATAATGGATGTGCCGTAAAAGACGATCGGCAGACTCTTGCGTGGCAAGACAGGCTCAAAAGCCGAGCCAGCCGGCACGCCAATTTCCAGTTTATCCACGCCATTGTTCAAGGGAAGGTTTAATACGTACAGCCGTTTCCCGGCAACCAGATCGGCAGCAAGGCAGTATTCCCCAGTCTGTGTTGTAGGTTTGTTGCCGCCAACCCAGCGCCACCTCATTAATCCTGTGGCGGGGTCCTGGACTTTCGCATAAAGATCCACGCCGCTGGCACTCATGTTGGGCATGTCGCCCCATCCATGGTTCAAATCTTTGGACGACAGGCTGTACCGCACTCGAATACTCCTTGCATCAGTGATAAAGCGTGCGCTCATTCCTGCGCTTTCACGGCTGAGCTGCCAGACCGCAGGTGGAACGGTCTTCTCGGCCTCGGCTGGCAATCTGTCATAGAAATGCAGCAAACCGTTTGTCCATCCGCGGCCTTCAACCCCCCAATTCGAAACATCCCACCATGCGATGTTGTTCTCTATTGTTGCCGTAACATTAACGGCAATGGACACATCTTCCGCAAGCGCTGTTGTTTGAGTCATCAAGGTGCCGACGAACGTACAGCCTAACATCATTATCTGCAATTTCATTCTACAATCTCCTTTGATTACTGTCTGGTGCTGACCTCGAACGGTATGGTGCGCCCGCCAAAGGTGACATCCGCCACGACATTTGTGTCGAGTGTTGACGACGACTTCGCCCTGAAGAAGATCGCGTCGCCTGCTTTAACCTTCCTCGGTTTGTCGGTCCCTTCTCGTTATTTCTCCAGTTCGATCTGGAAAAGGTTCGGACCTTTCTCCAGCGCAAAAACTGCCGGTGCAATTTCCTTGCCGGTAATCAGGTTGACGATGCGTTTGATTGGTTTCGCCGTGGACAGCTTGACGTTGCCGAAGGGTGGGTCAAGGGTCATAACGGCCAGCGTGTAACCACCCTCGACCTCGGCAACGCGCCACTCCAAACCGGTCAGCGCCTCCAGGTCGTTTCCAACGGTATCGGCAGGCACTAGGCGAACGGCGTCCTCCAGCCCGTTGTCCACCATGGCCTTCGCCAGAACCCGCTGGTAAACTTTGCGCCGCACGATATTATCAGCTGAGCCCACACTCATGACTTGACCAGCATCCTCAACGATATCCACCATGTTTGTGACTGTGTCCAGGCAGATGACCTGCCCCTTGCCAAGCGGGTAGATCCGCGCGTCCTCGCCGTAGGGCTCGCCTCCCTCGGACTTGACCAACTCGCTCGCGTCGCGGACATCGCCATACTCGTTATGGGCAAAACCACCCTTCACCACGATGGCTTTCCCGCCGTTCTTCACGTAGTCCAGGACGCCCTGATAGGTGCTGTCCTTCACATAGTCGGACTCGCCCGCCAGCAGGAGCTTGTGCTTGGCCAGTTCGCCCTTCGCAATGGTCGTTTCGGTGGCGTAGAAGGGGTGCAGGCCCAGGTAGTACTGCGCAACAGCCATCTCGTGACGTCGGCGCACCATGCTCAGGTCGCTGTGCAGTTCCACGACATCCGGGAAGAGCGTGGCCACCGGACGGGCCTTCTTGTTCAACGCGTAGATGTAGGGATAAAAGAGACGCTGCACATCCAGGCCGGAAATTGACAGTGCCGCCATGGACTCAACGTTGTCACGCGAGTCGGTGAATCGTGGGTTTGAATGCCAGCACCACCAGTTGCCGTCGGCCAGCCCGTGCAACGCCAATCGCCACGGCACCAGCGACACCGCCAGCTGGCCGCCGTACCAGATGTGGATCTCTGTGTTCACCAGGGGGCGATCCGGATAGATTGAACTGCAGAAGTCGAGATACAGTATGTCCACGTTGCCGGCATTGCCGTCATGTCCGGCGATATCGTAGATCGACTGGAACTTCTCGATGTCGAAGGCTGGCAGCGTAGACGCCATGAACTTGACGTGCGTCGGCTTGCTGGCATCGATCCCCTTGGCCGTCCTGTTGAGGAAGGAAAAGAAGTCCGACAGAAGGTTGTTGCGGAACTGCTGGAAGTCGTACCATGGCGGATAGTTCTGGGGATCCGGCCACTTGATCAATTTGACCTCGTCAAAGCTCTTGTAGTCGCTCTTCCAGCGTTTGTTGAGCGCCTCAACCGTCTTGTACCGCGGCTTCAGGTACTGCTCGATGAAATCCTTGCGGGTCGTTTCCGAGTAGTTCAAGTACCACGGCTCGTTCCAGAGCCAGTAGGAGCGGATCCCGGGGAAGTTGCGCCAGAACGCGATGCTCTTGTTGAACCCTTCCACAATCTTCTCGCGTGCGAAGGGATGCTGCACCAGGAAACACATGAAGTTGTTCGCATCGAGATTCTTAAGCTCCGGATGCTCCTTCAGAATATTCAACACCTTGACGTCCGTGCCGGTCAGCTGAAGGTCCGGCACGTCCATCGCAGCGTTGATCGACACGCCCATCTTGTGCCAGTTCTCCATGTGTGCTAGGACTTCCTTGTTGGTCGCGTTCATCGGGACTTCCGGGCTGATGGAGTTGAAGCCCAACTGCCAGACCAGTGGCTGCTCTTCCTTTTTGTACCAGAACACGCATGGGCCCCAGAGGAAAACCGGCTTGCCGTCGGCCCAGTAGTAACCGTCCTTCATCACCAGCTTGGAGGGGTCGAAGCGCGGCGGAACCTTGAGTTGCGCCTTCGGATCCTTG
>CAZDNQ010000156.1:0-9528 GCA_964506605.1 uncultured Victivallis sp.
TACGGTAAATTTATCAGCAAAGGAGCTGAATTCGAGATCAGCACGCCTGACACTCCGCGCGACTGGTACAACTACCTCTGGAACGAAAGATATGTTGCGCTCTTCTCGCAGACCGCGAAAGGAGAATCGCTGACCCAGGACATGATGGGCCGGAGGATCGAGATCGTCTTCAACAGAATGCTCTTCCTGCGAGACCAGGATACTGGAAAGTTCTGGTCTCTGAACGGACTGCCTGCCGACCAGTTCAAAACCGGATACCGTTGCATACACGGCCTCGGATACTCCGAGATCATCCAGAAGCACGACGGCATGGAATCCTCGTTCAGGATATTCGTCCCTGAAAATGAGGTCTGCGAGATCTGGACCGCCAGAATCAGGAACGCTGGGAAAAAGACAAGGAAGTTCAAGGCGTTCGCCTTCTTCAACACCATGTTCGACGGCTTCTTCAAGCCCCAGACATATTACGGTGGCAAAGGGAGTTTCGACAAGAAGCTCAATTCCGTGGTCATAAGGAAAAGGGGAGAGTTCGACGGCGCGGAGGAAGTAAGCATCTACATGACAATCGACAGGAAGGTTTCCGGGTTCGACTGCTCGATGAACGGATTCGCCGGACACGGCACCGAACAGCGGCCGGATGCGGTGGTCCGCGGACATTGCGCAGGCACAGGTTCGGAAATGGAGAAAAGCTGCTGCGCCGTGGAAACGGAATTCGCGATCCCAGCTGGAAAGGAAATCGTATTCCATGTCATTGCAGGCGCTGGCAAGGACAAGTCCGATCTCACGAAGCTGAGAGCGAAGTTTTTCAAGGGTAATGCCGTCGACAGGGAGCTCGAAAAAGTCAAGGCGAAAATTTCCTGCCTTCTCGGAGGAGATTCCATTGCTACTCCAGATCCGCTGCTTAACTCCTTCTTCCATCCATGGCTCCAGAGGCAGCTTTCGCTTGGTACGCAGTGGGCGCGCGTCAGGCATAACGGATTCCGCGACCAGATCCAGGACATATGGGCGCTGTCGATAATCAATCCGCAGGAAGCGGAAAGGCAGCTGCACCGCGTCCTCTCCTACCAATACAGCACCGGCTATGCACCTCGCACCTGGCTGGGGGGCAAGATCCTGGACAAGGATTTCTCAGACAACCATGTGTGGATTGCGTATGCCGTCCACCAGCTTGTAATGGAGACAGGCGATCTGTCTCTGCTTGAGAAACAGGTTCCCTTCAACGACGGGACAAAAGCTTCGCTCTATGAACATGTGAAGCGCGCGATAGACTTCTACTGGAATGACCGCGCATTGTTCGGCATGATGAAGATGAGGAGCGGCGACTGGAACGATTGCCTGCAACTGGTCGGTCCAAAAGGCAGGGGCGTCAGCATCTGGCTTTCAATGGCGTGGTACCTCGCGAACAGGCAGTTTGCGGAACTCGCAGAACTGGCCGGACATCCAGCAGATGCTGCGAAATCCGCAGAACGCGGCGAGAAGATGAAGAAGATAGTGAACGGGCACGGCTGGGACGGTGACTGGTATCTCAGGGCCTACAACGACGATGGAGAGAAACTCGGATCTCGTAAGAACAAAGAAGGCAGGCTTTACCTGCTTCCGCAGGCATGGTCAATCATTTCCGGGATTGCAGACGCGGGCAGGGGACTCCATGCGATGAAGTCCTGCGATAAATATCTCGAGATAGATCTCGGTACGATAAAAGTTCTCGATGCCTACACGCACTGGAATCCCAAGATCGGTGAATCATCTGTAAAGACTCCCGGAACCCATGAAAACGGCGGCGTCTATCTCCATGCCAGCACGTTCAAGCTGATGGCCGACTGCATCCTTAAGCGCAATGACAAAGTCTCCATGGGGATCCACAAGATGCTTCCATTTGACAACAAATACTGGAAGAAGAACTGCGAGCCATATGTCTTCTGCAACAGCTATTTCGCGATCAAGGACAGCTACCGCTACGGCACGGTCGGGCAGAGCTGGGGTACCGGGACGGCAGGCTGGTTCTATGTCGTCATGATGAACAGCGTGTTTGGCCTCAAGCCTGAATTCGGAGGGCTTCGCGTGGATCCGTGTCTACCACCCGAGTGGAAGAAGTGTTCAGTCACGCGGCACTTCAGAGGCGCTGAATACAATGTCAGCTATGATCAGACAAAGGGCTGCAGGACTATTTCCGAGATGACAGTCAACGGCGTCAAGCTCGAAGGGACGCTCCTCCCTTTCAAGAAAGGCGGTAGGTTTGATGTCCAGGTGAAGCTGAAGTAACTGTCACTGCTTCTTGCCAGCCGCTGAATCTCTGGCATCTTGCCTGTGCTGCATTAAAAACTCCCTTCATCGTTGACACGCCGCTGTTTCAAGATTATCTTGCCCGTCCAATCGTCCATAAATATAAAATTCAGGAGATATCCCGATGAGACTGCTAGGAAGCTGGTTTGGAATGGTGGCGCTTGTGTTGACGATGCTTGCTGCGAACTTCGCAAATGCAGAAGGGGAATTCCCTCTCAAGGACGGCGACACCTGGGTGATGGTCGGCGACAGTATAACAGCCCAGCACCTGCATTCGAACTACTTCGAGGCGTTCTGCTATGCCCGTTTCCCAAACCTGAAATTCTGCTTCCGCAACTCCGGTGTCGGCGGCGACACGATTCCAAAGGTCCTTGCACGCTTCAACTACGACGTGGCTCCGTGGAATCCGACAGTTGTCTCTGTCGAACTAGGCATGAACGACAAGGGCGGGTTCGCAACAGACAAGTTCATAGAGAACATGGTGACTCTCCTCGGACGTATCCGCGAGATCAAGGCGCGTCCTGTACTACTATCCGCCAGCCCGATGAACAACGGCAGTTCGACGGAGAAGCTGGATGGCGGAAATGCCAAGCTGCAGGAATATGCCGCGGCGCTCAAGGCTCTTTCTGAAAAGGAGAATATCCCTTACGCGAACCAGTTCGGTGCGCTGGTCGACCTGTGGGCTGCGAACAAGCCCCAGGAGAACATCGCAAATACTCTTGGCACCTTTAAAGGCCTTCTGGCCGCGCAGCCGAACATCGACGGCGCCGAACATATCAAGGCATTCCTCGACGTCTGGGCCAAGAAGGACAAACAGCCGGTCAGCATGATGGGAGACGCGGTTCATCCCGGTTTTACGGGACAGCTGACCATGGCTGCCGCGCTTCTTGCCGGACTCAACGCCCCAGGACTTGTCAGCAGTGCGACCATAGATGCCGCTGCTGGCAAGGCTGCTGACACGGTCCAGTGCAAGATCGACAATGTGAAGATGGAAGGAGACAAGATCTCCTTCGACCGTCTGGACAACTGCCTTCCTTTCCCGGTTCCGGATGACGCCCGTCCGGTTCTCGCCATCACAGACAGCGTGGCAAAGCTGAGCCAGTACATTCTGACAGTCAACGGGCTGAAGGCCGAAAAATACGACGTGAGCATCGATGGCGTCAAAGTGGCGGCCGTTACCGCTGCTGATCTTTCAAAAGGTTGGAACATGGGATTGCTTGACAAGGGCCCGATTGCCGACCAGTGCCGCAGCATCCTCCAGCTTGTCAACGCAAAAGAAGGCGTTGTCGGTTCATGGCGCGCTGTCTCCAAGGCCGTCCAGGGCGGCGATGCGAGCCAGAAGGAACAGTTCGACAAGCTGACACAGCAGACGAAGGATGCGGACGGCAGGATCCGCGCCGCAGCCCAGCCCAAGTCCCATCACTTCGAACTTGCGCCGGCGAAATAAAAGTAGCACAGGCATCTTGCCTGTGCCTGTGAATTTGGCAACTGGATGAGTACGACACAGGGGGGATGCCTTTGTCACAATTCCTTCACCTTCCGGCATGAGTATTCAGTCATGAACCCGTCGCTTGTCCTGGATTTTTCGATTGAAAATCCCGCTTTTGAGATCATTCCTTCCAGCACCCAGCCGAAAGTGCTGTATTCATCTTTGATATGAGTCTCGACTTCCTTTGTGAATCCTGCGCCGGCAAGCTTCTCGAAGTGCGCGAGGTAGCCGTTTATTTTACCAGCATATTCAGCAGGTTCGAAATGGAAGACTACATCATGCAGGTAAAGAATACCGTCTGTCTTCAGCATCCGGTTCATGTTCAAAAGCGCGACCTGCTTCCAGAAGTCAGGCAGATGGTGCAACGCGGCCTTGGTCATGACCAGATCCGCCTGTCCGCTCTTGTGCTCGTATGTCAGGAAGCCGGCATTGACGAACTCAACATTGCTGACGCCTGCTTCCTTTGCCTTGCCTCTCGCATGGCCAAGCATTACTTCCGAGACATCGACTGCATAAACCTTCTTGAACCTTTTTGATGCGAGCACTGGAAAGACGCCGGTTCCGCAACCAAGATCAATAACTGTCATCCCGCTTGTGTCGTTCAACCCGGTAAAATCCAGCATGCCTGTGAATTCGTTGTCGAAATTCCGGAATCTCCTGTGCCTGTCCTCATATTTTGCCACTTGTCCGGCATCTGAGTAATCAACTCCGCAATGTTTGAATTCATTGTATGTCCAGTTCTGCATATGTGGGAACTCCTTATATTTGCTCCGCTGAAGATTTGCCGCTGCGGGTCCTTCAGTCAAATCTACACTAAGCCGATGACATGTCAATGATTATCGTATTGTGTGGAGCGAGGGCATCTTGCCCGGCGTCTTAATCCAATTGAAGAGTTGAAATATTCTCTGTTCCCGCTTGACATGCGGGACAGGCGATATATCTTATCTCACACGTGTGAGGTATGCTCCTGAACTAAAAGGATTGGGATTTGATGATCACGCAGAAGGACATTGCAAGAAAACTCGGAGTATCAAGGTCCCTCGTCTCCAGGGCGATTACCGGTTCTGCGGGAGACATAGGGGCATCTAAGGAGACTGTCAGGAAGATCCGGAAGATGGCGGAGGAATGCGGCTACGTCCAGAATGCAGCGGCGCTCAGCCTCCGAGGTGAGGGCTCCATGACCATAGGCGTAGTCGTCAAGGATTTCGCTGACCCTTTCTTCGGGAAGATGACAGGCGAGATACAGGCGCTGAGCAAGGACAGGGGATTCTCCGTGCTGCTCGCGGGATATTCAGGGAATGATGAAAGCCAGCCAGACATACGTTCGCTGCAGCGATACAGCCCAGATGCCATTCTTGTCTGCGGCAGCCATCTCTGTACGTCATGGCTCAGGCCATTCATTTCAAAAGGTGTTCCTGTTGTCCAGATCGGCGCTGGAAATGATGTCAAAGGTCTCAGCCGTGTCGAAATGGACGAGGAATTCGGGATATCGCTGCTGCTGGACCACCTGAAAAAGCTCGGACACCGGGAACTCGGTTTTGTCGGTGCTGGAACAAAGACACATCTTTCCCGTGAAAAACTGATTTTGAATCTTGCCAGGACGACTGGGATGCGGTTGCTCCCTTCTCATTCCGTGAATGAGCCGGGACATGGGAATGCCGGATATTGCTGCATGGAGAAGCTCCTGCGCATATCGGTAAAGAAACTTCCGACTGCGATACTCTGCGCAGATGACATCACTGCGCTAGGAGCCCTCAAGGCGCTTTACGAGGAGGGGATGTTGGTGCCTAGGCATGTTTCGTTGACGGGCATCGACGACATTCCAGAGGCAAGCCTTTTCATTCCTGCACTGACAACGGTAAGGTCACCAGTTGCGGAAATGGTCCGGACAGCGTTTGGGATTGTAACAGGAGGAAAAGGGCAAATTGAAAAGGTCAAGGTCAGACCAGAGCTTGTAATGCGTGAAACTTGTTTGAAAATATCATAAATTCAGGAGGAGCAAATGGAAATCAGCATCAGCAGGGAAAAAGTGGAGAATGGCAGGAAGGCGGCGCTTAAGGGCTCGGAGGCCATCAAGGCGGCAATCGCCAAGAAAGGTTTTGCGAACATCATCGTGGCTACCGGCGCCAGCCAGTTCGAGATGCTTTCCGAGCTTGTAAGGGCGGACATCGACTGGTCGAAGGTCACGGCTTTCCACCTGGACGAATATATCGGCATTCCGATCACGCATCCGGCCAGCTTCAGGAAATACCTGAAAGAGCGTTTTGTCGACGAGGTGAAGAAACTCAAGGTGTTCAATTACGTCGACGGAGAGAATCCGGATCCGGTCAAGGAATGCGAACGCCTTGGAAAGCTGATCGGCAAGGTCGAGATAGATGTCGCCTTTGTCGGGATAGGGGAGAACGGCCATCTTGCATTCAACGATCCGCCAGCCGATTTTGAGACTGAAAAGGCTTATATCGTCGTCGATCTCGACGAGGCGTGCAGGAAGCAGCAGCTTGGCGAAGGATGGTTCAAGACAATGGCCGATGTCCCGAAGAATGCGATTTCCATGGGAATCAGGCAGATAATGAAAAGCAAGGTGATCATCTGCACCGTGCCTGACGCCAGGAAGGCTGAAGCTGTCAAAAACACGGTCAAAGGTTCCATTACAAACAAGGTTCCCGCGTCAATATTGAAGAATCATCAGGCATGCCATCTGTTCCTGGATGAACCTGCGGCGTCACTGTTGAAGTAGCCGCCAGGTATAATATGGAAATCCCTTTTCCCGCAACAACGGGAAAAGGGATTTTCTTATTTCCCTCATTCCGGGTTCAGCGCCTTATTTCATACGCGAAGCAAGGTGTCTCAAATGCCGTCGTCTCGGCCTTGAAGCACAATGAGCCATCGACCGAAGCCTGCGCTTTGATCTCCTTGATCGTCTTGCCCGTGATGTCCAACGCGGAAATCTTCGCGTTTGCGGGATTCGCAATCCTGAGGGTGATATTTGCTTCGCCCTTCCTTGCAAGATGGGGAGTCGACCCCCAGTTCTCCATCAGGTTCATCTTCTTGCTGGCGAATTTTATCTTGCTGTTCATCACGTTCGTCAGGTGCATTACAAGGATCCTGGAGGAGTCCTTGAGATCCTTGCCGTCAAGGGAGGTCGCATATACGACGGCGTTGTTCTCTGGTATGTCCGCTGTCATGACAGCGCCTTCCATCCTGCCCTTGTCTCCGAAGACAAGGACTTCGCTTCTGGGGGTCACCACCTTGAAGGTGCCTGCCGTCTTGTCGATCTCTATTTCGCCTGTGGAGCTCCGTGCAAAGCCCTTCTCGATGTCAAGCGCACCCTTCTTGAGATCGCAGGAGGCGATGATCTTCGCCGCCGCTTCAGCTTCGGCGCCCTTCTCGGAGGAGATCTTGTATGACGGGACTGGATATTTGCCTTCGAGATCGCCGAGGGTCAGGACTGCCGCGCTTCCTTCCGGAAGTTTCACGCTTCCATTGTCGACAATTGTTCCTGCGCGGCCGACGAACCCCAGCTGCTGGGCAAGCTTCGGATAGTTCTGGGACGCCTTGGGATTGTCCATGTACTTCGGGGATATCGCGACGGGGAATGATATGTCAGAAGGCCTGACATCGCCCCGCAGGAAGAGCATGAGCCCTATCCGGTCGGAAAGCATGTTGATGGGATCGGTTCCGATATCGAAATAGCTGGAGACGGTGTCCTTTGTTATCAGCTCCCTGTTGTGGGCATATGCAAACCTGTAAAGCCCATCCCAGCCCTGCAGCGCTGCCAGGGCGCCGGTGACAGGGCCGCTCTCAGCCCTGAACATGTCCGGCATCGCCCAGTTGAATTCAGTTATCATGAAAGGCTTCCCGAACAGCCTCGAATGGATCATGCCCCCGGGTGTTGAGAGGAAGACTGAGAGGGCGCTCACATTCCTGATGCTGGAAGGAAGGCTCCATGGCTTAACCGTGAAATGCGGATGATCCCAGTAGAAATGGTTGTCCACATAGTCGTACTGCTGCCTCATCAGAGCCATTGGCACGTTGTCCCACATGTTCTGGTCCGAAAGCAGCGCCTTTGTCCCTATGGAGTTCAGGAACTCGCGCATCCTGGCGAACGACCTGTCGTTCGTCTCCATGAGGAATTTCTTCATGAGCGAGGCCTTTGCCTCGTTGTCTGAGCCTTCAAGTCCTTTCTCCTTCAGCCATGCGGCAAACTTGTCCTCATAGATCTTCTTGATCTCAGGCGTGGCGTCCCAGCACGACATTATGGTGTTCTCGTTCACGAGGCTGATGGTGATAAGCGCGGGATCGTCCTTCCATTTCATCCCGGTATACGGATTGACGTGCTCAAGCAGGTTGCGCGAGAAGTCCTCCCAGTTCTTTCTGGCTGACTCCAGTACCGGGACAACCGCCTTGAACTCCCTGTGCTCGCTGATCGGCCCCTTGAGTTCCGGGATTTCTCCGGCCTTGAGCCTCCTTGAGATGTAAAGATCGATTGTAATGTAGATGCCGCGCTTCTTGAGGGCGCCGAAAAGATATTCCAGCTTGTCCAGAGCCTCGGGATCCAGCTCTGCGGTGGAATTTCCGGTCTTTGCCGCCAGTTCGTTGTCGAAATGGTGGAAACGGACCGAATTGTATCCGGACATCGCGAGCCTGTCGGCAAGCTTGTCGGCAGTATCCTTGTCGAGGTAGTTGGCGGTGAAGCAGAGGTTCACGCCGTAGAACCTGGCAGTAGTGTCCTTGCGGTTCTCGAAGACCAGTTTCCCCTCGGAGGCTTTCAGGAAGCCGTATTTTCCAGCTGGAGCATCCATGAGGAACGAGAAGTCAAATGCCGACCCCTTTTCCACGTCCTTCTTGAATTCGAAAGGCTTCCATTCCTTCGACTGCACAATATAGAATGGGGCTGCTACGCTTGTGGGCAGTTCGTCGTTTGAACCGGATACGGCTGCTATCATCCATACCCCGGTTCCTGCGCTATCAAACTTGATGTTCGTGATTGGTTTTTCCTCAATATCAAACATGGAGAGGAATAGGCCAACATAGGAGCTCTTGTTTTCCCCGGTCCATGCAACCTGCCCCTTGGACACTGAGGTCGGACTCCACCAGTCGCCGACGTGCTCCTTCGCCAGGACAGGTATTACGGACTTCGTCCCGTCCTTGTATGTGACTGTTATCTTTCCGACTTCCATTTTGTCCTTGGGGGCCCAGGCCAGAGCGTGGAGAATACAGAGATGCTTGAAGGTGCCTCCGTCGACAGCCGTTTCCGCTGATTTCGGGAAATATTCACGCTGCGGACCAGAGAGCACTATGCAGGATTTTCCGCTATTCGAAGCTGGATCAATGATTTCGAACTTGGCCCCGCCCAGAGTCTTCATTCCGGGCTTCATCATCCGCAGGTCGTTCTCAGGCCCCTGATCTGTCCATCCGCCTTTCTGATCCCCTTCCACGTCATCAGAGAATCCCTGGTTTACGGCAGACCTCAGGGAAATGGGAGCGGTCTTGTAGGGCTCGGCGGAAATCTTCAGCGCCAGCTTCGCCTCCTGAACTTCCTTCCCCTGGAGTTTGAATCTCAGACGGACGGTATATGTATCCGAATTGAACTTCCTGTTGTCCTGCACGAGTATGCCAGCATCGCCTTCGACCACGAGCTTGGATTCCGCGCATGAGAGGGTGAACCTGCCCAGATTATCCTTGGATACGATCTGTGTCTTGTCAAGGAATTCGGGAGGCAGGGCCAGCTTGTCTGCGCCTATCTCCATCTTCCTGCC
>CAZDNQ010000157.1:0-9517 GCA_964506605.1 uncultured Victivallis sp.
AAGCCGTCAAGGAACCCGAAGCCATCGGAGGACTTCTCCCATTGGACAAGGTCTATCTGTTCAATCCGATCCTCGACGGGATAACTTCCGAGCAGGAGAAGCTCATACTTGGCGCGCAGGGTCAGCTGTGGTCTGAATATCTCTTCAACACCGACAAGGTCGCGTATATGGCGTTCCCTAGGATGTTCGCGCTTGCGGAAGTCGCATGGACATTTCCTGAGAACAAGAACTATGAAGACTTCATGTTGAGGCTGAAAAGCTCAATCGCGCTCCTGGATCATATGAAGATGAAATACAGGAATCCGTTCTGAGATAAATTTTTTGCTGCGCAATAAATTTATATGACAGTCTTGATCCCGTAGTGTTTGAAGTTTTGATCTGCTGTCACTACTGGCATATTCAGCATCTTCGCTGTCGCAATGATAAACCTGTCGCAGGGATCCTTGTGGTATGGCGGAAGTTCGGCTGAAAGCAAAGCGATATCACCGCTTATTTCTATGATTGAGATGTCATGATGTTCCAAGACAAGCTCAAGCCATGGTTTTGGCGGTACTGGCAGCTTCAATTTTCCAACCTTATGCTTCAAGGCTATTTCAAAGCAAGTTATTGCGGAAATATGGATTGACGGAGCCTCCTTTATCATCAGGAGCGTTTCCCTGCTGATGTTCCTGCTGTTTTCAGCAAGCCATATCAGAGCACATGTGTCAAGGATCATCAGTTGATCTCCCCCCATTCATTTTCGCTCAATGGCTCGGTAGGATCATAGTTTACCTTGATCTTGCTCAGCATGGGATGAGGCCTGGTCCTGTCCTTCCTCTTATGGGGTATAAGATCAGCCACAACCTTTCCATTCCTGCAGATGAGAAATGACTTGCCTTTTTCTATCTCGGCCAGCAGGCTTGAAAGCCTTGTCTTCGCCTCATGTACGTTCACAGACTGCATGATCCCTCCATATATTAGCTAAGTTAGTTTAGTCCATTAGATCAGCATTTCAAGCACAATATATTTTTTGCCGGGCAAAATATTTATACCAGCGAAGATGGACTTGCATCAAGTTTGTAGTCAAGCCCGCAAGGGCTGTGATTTGAATGTACACAGGTCCTGCCTGTGTTACATTATCTTGAAGAATGCGCAATAAATTGCACTGCTGCTAACATATGCAAAATATCCGGACTGAGACCAATTGCGCCAAGGATGTCGCAAGTTACCTGGATCAGACTGTAATTTTGATTGAAACCGTCGCACGGACGGACGGTAAAATCACCTTCAACCGGCACCTGGATTTTTCGCCGGAAGCTTTGCTTCCTTGGATTCAACTCCCAGGGATTTGGCAATGGCGGCCCTGGCGGATTCGTACTGGAATGGCTTCCTCTCTACCACTTTCATATCCTTGTCCATGACGTAGAAGAATGGGACTGCGGAAACACCAAATTTCCCGGTGCTGACGGACTTGTCCTTGTCGACCATGACAATAGATCCAGGAAGTTTCTCCTTATAGAGGTCCTTGAAGCTCTCCGGCCCTTCTCCAAAACTCATGACAGCATAGTTGAACCTGCTGTCCTTGAAATCCTGTTTCAATTTTGCCAAGTCGGAAACGGCAGCCACGCTGAAAGGACAGCTTTTCGCCCCGAAGAAAATTATAGCGCCATTGTCCCCGCAGACATCCTTGAGCAAGACTTCCTTTCCTTCAGCGGAACTGATCTTGAAGTCCGGAACTGAATCGCCGATCTTGACCAGCGGCGGAGTATACATCTTCTTCTCCGCTCCTGGCTTTTCAGCTAGTATTTCGGAAACCATCTTTTTGATCTCATCCGG
This sequence comes from uncultured Victivallis sp., assembly GCA_964506605.1. Lineage (GTDB taxonomy): Bacteria > Verrucomicrobiota > Lentisphaeria > Victivallales > GWF2-50-93 > GWF2-50-93. The sequence continues at coordinate 1,816 of CAZDNQ010000157.1, forward strand.
CCTGCAGTCACCGCTGAACCTTATGACGGAATCCCTGTCCAGCACGAATGTCGTAGGATAGAAGAAAAATTCCAGCCTGTCGGCTATCGTGCGGTCATTGTCGATGACGTAGCTGAGATCCTTGCTTATACCTGAAGCCTTCCCGATCTTCTTGCCTGGAGGAGGCACATCAATCCGGCAGACCGCCACTCCCTCCGGTTTCGACTTTGAATATTCAGTGATGAAAGGAGTAGCCTCCTCTGTCCCAGGACACCCTTCCATGCCCATCAGGACGACCAGCACCTTGCCTTTGTTCTGGGATATGATGTCTTTGGAACCGTCAGCAGGATTGGCCTCCTCTGCATGTGTAATTGAAGCAATCGACAGAATAAAAGCCGTACATATGACTGCAAGTTTGAAGCCTTTGAAAATATCCATGGGCAATCTCCATGCTTTATGATGTTTTCATATAAGATACAGCTGTTTTAGGGAAAAGAGAAACATCGGCTTAAAACCCGGCCTGGCTTTAGGACATGAAAATTCCTGGCCGGTCCGTATTTAATTGCCGGCTGCGATTCCAATGTAGCACAGGCGAGAACATCCCTTGCGGGCTTCACTACAAGCGTACATAAACCCATATGAATTCTTCGTGGACTTCGTGCGCTTCGTGGTGAAAATCCCTCCGCCCAATAAAAAAGCCGGCGGACCTTGCAGTCCGCCGGCTGGAAATTCTTTCAACGAAAGAATTAATTACACTCCGAGATCGATCATGGAGTCGGCGACCTTCTTGAATCCGGCGATGTTCGCGCCGTTCACGTAGTTGCCGGGTGTCCCATACATTTCAGCGGCTTCATATGCCGACTTGTGTATGTTGATCATGATCTGGTGGAGCCTCTCGTCAACTTCCTTGGCTTCCCACTTGAGCCTCATGGAGTTCTGGGACATTTCGAGTCCGGATGTCGCAACGCCACCGGCGTTCGCGGCCTTTCCGGGACCGTACATGACCTTGCTCTTGAGGAAGACTTCGATGGCTTCAGGCGTCGAAGGCATGTTGGCGCCTTCCGACACGCAGATACAGCCGTTCTTCACGAGGGCCTTGGCGTCTTCGCCGCTGACCTCGTTCTGTGTGGCCGACGGGAAGGCTGCTTCCGCGGAGACAAGGCCCCACGGCCTCTTGCCTTCGTGGAACTTGGCGGCCTTGAACTTCTTCGCGTAATCGCTGATGCGTCCGCGCTTGATGTTCTTGAGCTCCATGACGTACTGGAGCTTCTCCTCGTCGATGCCGTCCTTGTCTATGATTGTGCCGTCGGAGTCGGAAAGCGAGACGACTTTCCCGCCGAGCTGGCTGACTTTTTCAACAGTATACTGGGCGACGTTGCCGGAACCGGACACGAGGACGGTCATTCCCTTGAGTGACTTGCCCTTGGTCTTGAGCATTTCGTCTGCGAAGTAGGTTGCGCCGTATCCGGTGGCTTCCGGACGGATGAGGCTTCCACCCCAGTTGAGGGCCTTGCCGGTGAGGACGCACTCGTTGCTGTTCGCAAGGCGCTTATACTGTCCTTCGAGGTAACCGATCTCGCGGCCGCCGACTCCGATGTCACCAGCGGGGACATCCGTGTCTGCGCCGATATGGCGGAAGAGCTCGGTCATGAAGCTTTTGCAGAAACTCATGACTTCGTTGTCAGATTTGCCTTTGGGATCAAAGTTGCTTCCGCCCTTTCCTCCTCCCATCGGGAGTCCGGTGAGGCTGTTTTTGAAAATCTGCTCGAATCCGAGGAACTTGAGGATTCCAAGGTTCACGGACGGATGGAATCTGAGTCCACCCTTGTACGGGCCGATAGCGCTGTTGAACTGCACCCTGTAGCCCCTGTTTACCTGGATCTTGCCCTTGTCATCAACCCAGGGAACCCTGAAACAGATCGTCCTTTCAGGTTCGGTGATCCTCTCGAGGATCGCGTGTCGCTCATACTTCGGTTCCTTGTCCATCAGCAAGCTGAGGGATTCAAGGACTTCTCTCGCCGCCTGCAGGAATTCCTTCTCCCAGGGATAGGTCTCCTGAAGCTGGCCCAGCACTCTTACAACATAAGAGTTCATTAACAACCTCCAATTATTTCTTCCTTCGCGCGTCCCTTCCGTCAACCCTACGGAATACCAAGACATTCGTGAAGTGTGGCCGTTAAAATGGGGGCCCTTTGAGGAAAATTCAAAGAAAGTTGTGAAAAAAGACAGAAAACCATCCTCCGCTGGAGAACGGTTTTCTGTTTTTTTTGCTTTTTATAAATCGACCTGCCGCAGGATCTTCCTGCGGCAGGTTATGTTCATGGAGCGCTGGCGTCCCGCCGGCAAAATTCATTTGCCCGCTGGATGCTGGCGCCACTCAAAATCAATATACGAACAGCATCTCACCGTATTTCGGCAGAGGCCACATGTCGTCATCGACTTCCTTCTCAAGCTTGTCGACCGAGATCCTGAGTCCCGCGGTATCCTTGACAACCGCGTCTATCTTGTGGTCTTCGATCGCCTTCTCAAGCTTCTCGCAGGTGGCGCTGAGATCAGCTATGAGTTCGCCGATGACCACCGCCTTGTCCTTCTGCTCCGCGGCTCCGGCCGTGACACCGATGGCCTTGAGCCTGATCACGTTTTCAGCAATATTCCCCTGCTGCCTGATTGCAATAGGGAGGATTATCGTCTTGACCATGTCGAGGGCGAGTTTTCCTTCGATCAGGATCGTCTTCTTGTATTCCTCAATATAAACCTCGTAGCGCGAATGGAGCTCAGTCTTGCTGAGGACCTTGTACTTCGCGAAGAGATGCTCGGCCTTCTTTGACAGGAGGGAGTCGAGCGCTTCCGGTGTCTTCTTGAAGTTGGGAAGTCCGCGCTTCTCGGCCTCCTTCGCCCATTCAGCGGTATAGTTGTCACCGTTGAAGATCACGCGCTTGTGGTTCTTGATTATCTCCTGGAGCATGCCCTGGAGGGTGGCGTTGAACTTCGCGGCCGGAACCTTCTCAAGCTCGGTTGCGATCTCGTCGAGTGATTCGGCGACTATGGTGTTGAGAGCAATGTTCGGCCCTGCACATGACTGGTTGGAACCGACAGCGCGGAACTCGAACTTGTTTCCTGTGAATGCGAACGGACTTGTACGGTTGCGGTCGGTCGCGTCCTTCGGAAGGATGGGGAGCGTGTCGACTCCGACATGCATCGTGCCACTTGTCTTCGAGGACTTGGAGCCGCCCTTCTCAATCTGCTCGATGACGTCCGTCAGCTGTTCGCCGAGGAAGATCGAGATGATGGCAGGAGGAGCCTCGTTGGCTCCGAGACGGTGGTCGTTGCCGGCGTGCGCGACTGTCGCACGGAGGATGTCCGCGTGGCGGTCGACAGCCCTGATGATCGCGCAGAGGAACGTGAGGAATATCGCGTTCTCGTGCGGGTTGTGCCCGGGTTCCAGGAGGTTTCTGCCGTCATGGCCGATCATGAGGGACCAGTTGTTGTGCTTCCCAGAGCCGTTGATGCCTGCGAAAGGCTTCTCGTGGAGGAGGCAGACAAGTCCGTGGTGGGATGCGACCTGCCTGAGAATTTCCATCACCATCATGTTGTGGTCGATGGCGAGGTTCAGCTCCTCGAACATCGGGGCGAGCTCGAACTGTGCGGGGGCGACCTCGTTGTGGCGCGTTTTCGCCGGAATGCCGAGTTTCCAGAGGGTCTGGTCAAGCTCGTTCATGAAATTGAAGATGCGTTCCTTGACGGCGCCGAAATAGTGGTCTTCCATCTGCTGATGCTTTGCTGAAACGCTTCCGAAGAGCGTGCGGCCCGCCTGTACGAGGTCGGGACGCGCAAGATAGAGCTCCCTGTCGATGAGGAAATATTCCTGTTCTGGTCCGAGGGTCGTGACAACCCTGCTCTCGATCTTCTCGCCGAAACATGCAAGAACCCTCTTCGCCTGGGCGGAAACGACCTGCATCGAGCGGAGGAGCGGTGTCTTCTTGTCAAGTGCCTCTCCGGTATATGAGCAGAACGCCGTGGGTATGCAGAGGACTGCGCCGGAGGACGTGTGCTTGATGAATGCCGGGCTGGTCGGATCCCAGGCCGTGTAACCGCGGGCTTCGAATGTTGCCCTGATTCCGCCTGACGGGAAGCTTGACGCGTCCGGCTCGCCCTTTACCAGGGACTTGCCGGAGAAATCCATCATTACGCCGCCTTCAAGGTCGGGTTCGATGAATGAATCATGTTTTTCAGCAGTGGAGCCGGTGAGAGGCTGGAACCAGTGCGTGTAATGGCTTGCACCCTTGCTGAGCGCCCAGCGCTTCATGGCGTTGGCGACGTCGTCTGCGATAGTCGAATCGAGCGGCGCACCGTTCCTTATAGTAAGGAGAAGCTTCTTGTAGACCTGCTTCGGAAGGTAGTCCTTCATGGTCTTCAGGTTGAATACGTCCTCGCCATAGATCTCGGTGATCGGCGTCTCGCGTCCGCTGCCGCCGGTCTCGAGTTTCCTGTTCGCGATGTTCGAAATCACGTGCTTTCTGAGATTCATCGTTCCTCCATTATGTTAATTCTTGCAAATGTCCGCCTGTTCCGGAAGCGTCTTCCGGGAAACCGGCATCAAGCAGAGCCCCCGCCCAGGTTGATGCCGTCTAATTAGCACTCGCCATGCCAACACTTATGCCATATTTGTAAGTCGCTTATCCACAGCACTATAAAAAAGGGCTTCAAAAGCCGTCTCAAATAACTCGTTACATTTATGTAATTCTTGAAGAGCTTTTATTACATATTTGTAACAGGTAGACAAAATACAGTTGTTTTCAGCAATAGCAAGAAGCATCCAGATGATTTTCCGATTTTTTTACAGGGGGTGGGAAAGGCCGGTTCAGCTGAGCAGGGTCAGGCAGACCATCACCGAGTTGTTGATGCAGTGCAGGCCGATAGGGACGTAGAGGCTCCTCGTCTTCTCGAAGGAATAGGCGAGGATGACGCCCATGGCGAAGATGATGATGAAGAAGGAGAGGCTCATGTGCAGGGACGCGAAGACGGCCGAGGACAGGCAGATGGCGATCCATGGCCGCATCCGGGATCTCAGAGACTGGTAGATTATCCCGCGGAATACCAGTTCCTCGACCACCGGCACTGCGATACCGCACATCAGGAACACTAAACCCAGCTGGATCCCCGTAAGGCTCTTCGATGCGAGCAGATCAGCTATGAACTGCGGCTTAAGCTCTATCCCCAGAAGGCCGCAGCCCCACTGGTAGCTCAGTTCGAAGGAATATATCCCGACCATGAACGCAAGGGCCCAGAGGAACATCGCCTTCGAAGAGACGAACCTGAATCCATAGGCGTCCCCGATCTTCACCCCTCTCATCCTCAGGACAAGCGCGAAGAATCCGGCTCCGAACCCGAACAGGAACACCGTCTGAAGCATGGCATTGGTCAGAATATGGAACGGCAGCAGGAGGAAGATCTGGGTGATGAGCGCCAGCGGCACCAGCAGCAGGCAGAGCGCAAAGAAGTCGAAAAGGCGCCATGGGCCGCCATCGCAGCCCTTCGTCCTGGATTTCGAGTATATCCATAATATGACGGCGAACGTGATGACAAATCCGCCCAGCAGCACAAGGTATCCTGCGCATATCGCAAAAAGTATCATCGGAAATTCACGTCCGGCCTGCATGGCGCCCTTCAGATCCCCTTTCTTCCCGTAGCCGGCCAGCAGCAGGAATCCCGAAAGGGCGCTTATACTCTTGCGTTTCGATCCGACGCCCATCTTCGCATATCTGATAGACTTGTCGGTGTCCGCAGGAACAACTCCGACGACCACCTTGCTGGTGCAGTCATCTACGAGGACGCAGGTTCCTGTGGAATATGCGCAGGCGCATATCATCTGCGCCAGGGAAGAGCCCCTGTCAGCGGATTTCTCAAGATAAGCCATGGCCTTTAGCGGTTCGACCTTGAAACCCGCGGTCCCGAAATGATAACATGCCATCTGCATCGAGGACAGCTCATCATTCTGCGCCGCAGCCTTCTCAAACCACTCGAATGCCTTCTGCCTGTCTGCGGACACGCCTTTCCCGCTGCCATAGAAGATTCCCAGATGCCGCTGTGAAAATACATTCCCCTTCTCAGCAGCCTTCGCATACCACTGGAATGCCCTGCTATAATCCTTCGCAGTCCCTGTTCCCTGTTCATAGAGGAACCCGAGATACTCTTCCGCCTCTGCAATACCCTGGGTTGCGGATTTCGTAAACAGTTCGAACGCATTCCTATGGTCCTTACTGACGCCTTTCCCGTACTCATAGCACAGGGCAAGATTGTACTGCGCCTTGGCATTTCCCTGCTCCGCCGCCAGGGAATACCATTTCACGGCCATGGAATAATCCCTTACAACGCCCGAGCCTTCATCATAGCAGAATCCCAGTCCGCATTGTCCGTCGGCATTCCCCTGTCCGGCGGACTTCTCATACCACATAAAGCTTTTAACGTTGTCTTTCGGGACTCCGAGCCCCTTCCTGTAGCAGGCGCCGAGGCTGGCCTGCGCACCGGCATTCCCCTGCTCTGCAGACCTGAGAAAAAGTTCAAAAGCTCTTTTATCATCCCTGTCGACGCCCTTTCCATACAAATAGAGCCTTGCCAGATCATATTGTGAAGAAGCGTCTCCGGCCTCGGCCTTCTGGCGGAGAGCCTGAATTCCGGTATTTTCCTCCGCAGCAGCAAGATTCCAGAAAAGGGCCAGAAGCAGCAATATTATATATAAGCATCTCATATTTGAGATTTTATAGCCCGATCGCACTAAATTCAAGCCATATCGCACTGCCAGGAAATGACCTGTGCCGCCAAGTCTCATCTCCTTGTCTGACAGCATATTATCCATGCAAAACAATTCCGTGCTTCAATGCTGGTATTTACAGGTGCAAAATCAGCTTTTCAATATCCCCGTGTATTTTTCTTAAATCGTGTTGATTTTTGCAGGGGGACACCTAGTTTATGCGCCCGGTCGGGGATTTTCCTCCTGTGGAGGGGGATCCGTAAAAAACAAGGTAAAAGAGTAAACAGAACAACAGAACAAAGAAACAACATGTCAAACGAAACAAACAACTTCGCAAGCTTCATCGATCTCGAGAACATGCCGTCCTCCATGGAGGAAGTGCTCAAGCAGGAAATGAAAACCAACTATGTCGAGGGCTCCATCCTCAAGGGCAAAGTCGTAGAAAAGCGCGACAACGGCGTCCTGGTCGACATACAGTACAAGTCCGAAGGTTTCATCCCATCCGAAGAATTCAAGAACTGGAGCGAGATCAAGGCCGGCGACGAGATCGACGTCTTCCTCGAGCAGATCGAGGACGAGAACAACATGCCCAAGCTCAGCGTCTCCAAGGCCGCGTTCCAGAAGTCCTGGGACAGGCTCTGCTCCGAATACAAGGAAGGCCAGGTCATCAAGGGCCTCATGAAGCACCGTGTCAAGGGCGGCATCATCGTCGACCTCTTCGGCATCGAGGCGTTCCTTCCCGGCTCGCAGCTCGACATCGCCCCCGTCCGCAACATGGACGACTTCATCGGCAAGGAATATGACCTCAAGATCCTCAAGATCAATACAGACAGGAAGAACATAGTCGTATCACGCAGGGAGCTCCTCGAGGCGGACCGCGCCGACAAGCGCAGCACGCTCCTCAAGGACATGGAGAAGGGCCAGGTACGCCTGGGCGTCGTCAAGAACATCACCGACTTCGGCGCGTTCATC
>CAZDNQ010000158.1:0-9457 GCA_964506605.1 uncultured Victivallis sp.
CAGACATACTCAGGCAAGGTCCTCGGAGTTGGTCCGGAGTTCTTCAAGATCACAAGTCCGGGGGCGACAACGGATATTGTCGGAGCTCCGGTGGTCAGCGACAACGGGAAGGTGATCGGCGCAATGTCCTACGAGATCCCCACGCTTTCAAAATCGATCATTTCGAAGCCGAACGAGAAGCCTGTCGCCATGTATCTCGTCAGATGGGACAACAACACATGTTCCAGGCTCAACGGTGATATCAGGTGGATCGCCGCCAAGCCGCAGGAAATCGCCGCACAGGCCAGGCTTATAACAGACGCCAGGAACTTCATCGACGGATACATGACGGTGATGCATCTCTGGTACAGGAAGCCGTTCGACCAGATAGATCCTTCCGGCTCCCCCCAGGAAATCAAAGCCTGGGTCGAAGAACACAACAAGAAGAACGCCAACACCGCCAAATACATTGCAACAATGGAAAAGGACATAAACCATAGCCAGGAACTTGCGAGGCAGGTCCAGGACATGGCAAAAGCCGACGGGATGAGGCTTTCAACCTTCCCTGTGGCAAAATCAACCTCCCTGAAAAATCCGGAAGGGAGCCCGTTCGTCAAACTCTATTATACTGAAACCATGAAAGTGTTCGACTCAATTTCCCAGGTCGTATCTTCCCGCAGCACCAACCTCTCCTATTTCTATCCTTTTGCCGTAGTGAAAGGGGAGGCCGACTGACCCTGTGAGAAACATAATTACAATCATTCTGCTATCCCTTCTCTGGATTCCCGGAGCTCTTGCCGGACAGTTCGAGGACATCAGGAACTCAATGATAATTATTGACACTGAGGCGGGCAGGAGAAGCGGAATACTGGTGAAGCTGGATGGTGCGGACTATGTCCTGACTTCACAGGACGCCTTCACCGGCAACCTCCTCTCCATGAAGACTCTTTCCGGCAAAGTAATCGAGGCTCTCATGTTCGAAGTTCCGGAAGAACCGGTCGGGCTCCTGAGGATAAAGACGGGCCCAAACATGGAAAAGGAAATACCTATGGACGACCGGCGCGGTGACGCTGAAGTCTACAGGACAGATCCCAAGATGGGAGTGATCTCCGAACAGGCGGTGAACATAGGCGACAACTGCTGGTTGAATTTTCCTGATGAAAATGGATTTAAAACCCCATTCCTGGAGGAGACCATAGGCAGCCCTGTCTTCAGCAGGGACGGAAAACTGATAGGCATATCCGGGATCAACGGTTACTCTACGCAGAACTGCGGCTGGATCTGGGTCGACACCGTCAGCGGACTATCTGGCAGGAGGAATGAACTCCAGCCGCTGAAACAGGTACAGAAATGGAAGAAGACGGACATGCCCCAGCTCTACAGGCAGGAGGCGATGCTGGATGATGCGGAAAACTTCCTCTATCCATTTTCGGTTGTAGCAGACAACTGGCTGAAGAACTGCTACGGCATCATAGCGGTAAAACCCGAGCAGCCCGACAAGATGAAAACATGGATCGATGCACAGAACAACATGGTGAAGGTGATTCCTGTCAACCGCATAAAGATCCAGAATGTGAACGAGAAGGTCGGGGCCACCATGAAAAATGTAATGATGGGACAGCTGAGGGACCAGAACAAGACACTGGGGAAGAGGCTCTGCGACTTCCTGCCATTCTACCAGAAGAACCTTTCAAGCCCGAACATCAAATGGGAATCCTCGTATCTTAAGAAAAAGGCTGAAGACCTTTCGACGATCTACAGGAATTTCTATGAAGGTCTCAGGAAAAGCGCCGAGGACTGCAGCAAGACAAATCCTCCTCTTTGAAGATTTAACCGGCAAGAGCCTCCAGGCAAAACACAGTTCTTTCTGACCTGACCGTAAACTACTGATTCGGCGGATAATCAGCTTGCACATTAGTCGATCTCTTTAATGTCGCCGCCCTGCGGGGGCTTTTTCCTTTTTTTACCTTATTGCCTTCCAAGGGCTTTTGCCCTGGGCTTCCGCCTTCGCAAAGAAGCTACGGCGTGACAAGACAACATGACGCCCTCTGCAAGGGCTGAAAATAGAATTCCATATGGAGCCTCCGCAGGATGGCGAAATATTGTAGCCCATGGGCGTCAGCCATGGGACAGGAGGGATAAAATATATCCAGAGCCCCCGCAGGGAGGCGACATCATAACAACCTTTGCAGGCTTGCGTACTATTGCTTCTGCTACAGCTTTCAGCACCTCTAGGAAATTGCAGGCTGATTATCCACCTTATCTATAGCGCTCGCCTTCTTCCCAGATCTGCAATTGTTAATCAAGCCCCAGGCTGAAGACTAGGTACTAATCTTGATTCAGGAAGCGAAGAAGGAATGCCGTCTCCTTGGATTGAAACTGAGACGCATTGCAATTCGCCAGGGTCGCCGGTAATTGCAGGGATCTACTTCCTGCACTTGTAGACAAACGCAGGCGGCAGGTTCTGCCAGACTATCTCGGATGTCTCCACAGTGTGAAAGCGTTTCTTGAAGAGGCTCTTTATCGAATGGCCGCGCGGCATGATCTTGCCATGGATATATCCGTATGTGGAAAATCGTCCGCCCTTGGTCATGGACTTGTAGATGGCGTCCAGCAGCTTGGTCTGGAGCTCCGGCGGAAATGAAACCCATGGAAGCCCGGACACCACGACATCAATAGAGTTTATCTTCTCCTTCTTGAGGAGTTCCGGCAGGTTCTCCGCGCTTTCGTTGTAGATTTTGACATTCGGATATTTCTCCGAAAGATGCTTGTGTATCCTGGGATTGAGCTCCACCAGGAAGAATTTCGTCCCGGGCGCAAGCATCTTCAATATTGTAGAAGTGAAGGCGCCGCTTCCCGGACCTATCTCGACCACGGTCTCCGCCTTTTCCAGCCCCATCCCGGAAGTCATTTCCCTGGCCAGATATTTCGAACTGGGCATCACTGTTCCGATACTTGCCGGATCCCGTACGAATTCCTTCAGAAGTCTCATCAGAGCCTTTCAATATTTAAGGGTCCTTAAAAAATTGACAAATGGCGTACATGTTGTAAATCTTCTGAGGTTTCCCTGATTACTCCGCAGGCCCCCCGCCTTCAGCGGACACATATGGAAATTACCCGAATAAAGTATATATTATGCCATATTCCGTTTAAAATTACAAACAAGCCGGGCATAAAAACAAGAGGTAATTTTTGAAAACTTGCATCGCCGCCATCATACTTGCAGTACTGGCCCTCAATCTTTCAGTAATCACTTCCGCCCGTCTGGACGCATCGCCCGCCGCGCCAACCGCAGGATCCGCACAGCTCGAATCCGCCGCCCCTGCCCATACCGCAACCCTCGGCGAGATGCTGAACAAGGGCGGCCCGCTGATGCCGGTCCTCTACGCGCTGTCCTTCCTCGCCGTATGCCTCTTATTCTACTATATGTTCTCCCTGAGGGAGGAGCTTATCTCCCCGAGCTCGCTCGCGGAGGAGATCGACGAAGCCGTGAAAAAGAAGGATCTCCAGCTTCTCGAGCAGATCTGCACCAGGAACGACTCCCCGCTCTCAAAGATAGTCCTCGGCGGAGTGGACGTCATGAAAAGCGAACATGCGACCTATGAGATGGTGAAGGACGCGATGGAGGACGAGGGAGCAAGGCAGGGCGCCACGCTATGGGAGAGGATCCAGTACCTCCAGGACATTGCGATCGTCTCGCCGCTCGTCGGACTCCTCGGAACCGTCATGGGGATGATTGTCTCCTTCGGCGCGCTCCAGTCCGAGGCGATGACACCCCGCCCGACGATCGTCGCAAAAGGAGTCGCGATGGCTTTTACAAACACCGCCGCAGGACTCGTGATAGCAATTCCCGCGATGCTCATCTATGCAATATTCAGGGGAAGGGTCAAAACCCTCATCACCGGCCTCGAATCCAGGAGCAGCAGGATCTCAAGGCGGATGATCGACATGGTCAAGAGCCCAAACAGGAAATAGGAATAAGATGCCTGGATGAACGGATGGATGCGCATGAAAGACATCAGTATCGAAATACTATATAAGAATATGCAGAATCAATCTGCCTGCAGGGCGTTGCCCTGTCCTTTTGAATTAATGCCCAGCCAGCCAGTCATCCATCAATCCAACCATCCAAATCCAAGATAGGATCCGGTGCTCCCATGAACTTCAAGAAACATTGCAGGGAGACCGGCATCGGCTTCCAGATTGCGCCGATGGTCGACATCGCATTCCTGATCCTCCTCTTCTTCATATCGGCCTCAATCTACGCCGAATGGGAGCTCAAGCTGGGCATCAGCATCCCGACCTCGAAGTCGGGGGAGATGGCCCCGAAGTCGAACCTTGAGATCGTAATCAACCTAGACGCGGAGGGCCGCATTTACCTCAGTTCCATAGAATATTCGCCGGACCGCCTCTCCACCATTCTGGGCGAACAGGCGAAGATGTATCCCGGCCAGCCGGTGGTCATCAGGGCCGACAGACACACCCCCTACGGAAAAGTCATCATCGTACTGGACATATGCAAGAACGTCGACATCGGCAACGTCTCCTTCGCCACCCTCCCCGACAAAGGTGCAAAATGACCATATGGAAACTGCGGCTTCCGCAGATTAAATATCCGGTCGTCGGCCGCCAGTCGTCGGCAGTTGCTAATCGTCTCATACTAATCTCGATGAATTTCCTCTTCCTTCTGCCTTCTGCCATAAGCAGCCTCTATTCCTTTTTCACTCACTCGTTCGGTGTTCGATGTTCGACCGTGTCCGTCGAAGCTTCCCAGCGGAGACGGATGTTCAATGTTCGACGTTCAGCATTCCTCTTCCTCCTGCCGTCTGCCATCTGTCTTCTGTCGTCTTTCCTCTGCCTCTCCTCCTCCCTGTCCGCCCATGACGTTACCGACGACAACAAGAAGCAGTTCATCGATGAGCAGCTCCGTCTCGCGGACGGCCTTGCAAGGCGCGGCCATTACAGAATGGCCATCGACGAGTACAACAAGATAATCGGCAAGTTCCCCGACGACCCTCTCGCAGCCGACGCCGTCTCCCAGCTGGCGGAAACCTATTCATTGTCAGGCGACATCGACAAGGCGGTAGAGCTCTTCAAACTCTTCCTGGAGAAATTCCCAGATGCCAAGACCACCCCGGCCGTAAAGACAAGCTATGCAGTAACGCTGTTCAAGACCGGAACAGCCGAAAACAGGAAGGAGGCCGTCTCGATCCTGCAGACGGTGAAAGCGTCAAAGGACACGTCCGACCATCTCAGGACTGCCGCCGCCTACCATCTCGGCAAGCTCCTCCTCGAGTCCGGTGATGTTGAAAAGGCAAAAGCTGAATTCACCGCTCTCGCGGCGCATCCGATAGAATCTGAGGACGACATGTATTCCGCGCTCGCACGCCTCGAGCTCGCGGTCATCCTCGACCGTGAAAACAGGAAAGACAAGTCCGAACAGCTGATCAGGTCCCTGGTCGACAACAAGAACACTCCGCCGGATATCCTCTCCGCCGCCCTCGGCTTCCTCGCCGCGACGGATTTCGAGAACAAACAGTACCAGAAGGCGGCCGACACCTTCGAGCAGATATGCCTCCTCTTCCCGGGATCGGCCGCAGGCAGGGAGGCTTATCTCAGGCATTTCGAATGCCTCTTGCTGGCGAAGCAGTATTCCCGGGCGATCAAGGAGCTCGACAGGGAGATCATCAAGCTCGGCGTCGATCCCCAGGCTGAGAAACTCATCTGCCTCAAGGGCACGGCGCAGATGGAGCAGAACCAGTACGACGATGCGCTTGCGACGTTCTCAAGGATAGTCACATCGACGACGTCCAGCCCCGAATACTATTCGAAGTGCGCGACACAGTACGTCCAGTGCCTGCTCAACCAGGCATTGGTTCCGGATGCGATACGCGCGGCGAAGGATTTCATGGGCAACCGAAGGCTGTCCAACGAGGCGAAGACCGCCATCTGCGACATCGTCATCTCCGCGCTCAAGGCGCCATACGACAAGATCAACTTCATGAAGGACGTCGTCAACACCGCCCGCGACACAAAGGAGAGGCTTGCCCTCAGGATGGCGCTGGCTGCCCTCCACGCCAACCTCGCCCAGGTCGACAGTTCCATTTCACTGTACAATGAGATCATGTCACAGTGCCCGGACGAAAGCAGGCCCGAATGCCTGCTGGGCATGGCAAAGGCCTACGAGATTGTGAAGAAGGACAAGGAGGCGATGGAATGCTACGCGAAGATAAGGGATTCCTACCCCGCCTCCCCGCAATGCCCCGAAGCCATGCTGCGGACCGCGGTCCTCATGCTCCGCTCCAACCCGATGTCCAAGGAGGCCGAGGATATCCTCGTCAGGCTTGAAAAGGAATACAGGACCAGCCGCGACGTCCACGGCAACGCCCTTTTCTACCTCTCATACATCGAGTTCACACGCGGGAATTCCGCGAAATCCGCAGAGGGGTTCAGGAAGATCGTGTCCGACAACCTCTGCGACGCCAGGCTCTCGTTCTCGGCGAAGCAGTACCTGCTGTGGTCGATTGCCTCCTCAGGCGCATTCACACAGGAGTCAGACATGCTGTTCTCATATCTTTCCGCAAACGAGGACAGGATGCTCGCAGCCAATCCGGACATGCTGCTGTTCCTCGGCAGCAGGTTCGTGGAGGCTGGCAGGCATGACGACGCCATCGCCTGCTACCAGGCCGTCGCGAAGAACAGCAGTACCGACTACAGGATAAAGGCGCTCACCGGGCTCGGCATGGCGTATGAAGGGAAGAACGAGGTTCCAAAGGCGATCCGCTTCTACCGCGAAGCAGAGAAGATCATCCCGGAGAACAAGGACGTCTATTCCGAACTCCTCTCTCGCCTCGGCATGGCCCTGGCCAGGAAAGGTGACAGGAACGAGGCCGTGCTTGTATTCGAGAAATGCATCGATCTGGCAGCAAGCAGGAACGCCTCTGCGCGCGCCAGGCTCGGCCTCGCGGAAATACTCGCCGCAAACCCCGACGACATCAACCGCGCCAACAGATACGCGATGTCGGTCTTCATCCTCTCCGATGATCCCGATCTCACCAGCAGGGCGATGATCCTAAGCGTCGAACTCTCGCTCCGCCAGAAGAACATCGAGGAGGCGAAGGCGACATTCGACGAACTGAAGAAACGATTCCCCGACCTCCTCAAGGATGAGAAAGTCCGGAAGCTCTCGGAAAAGCTCCGATGACAGTAGGTACGGGCTTTCCGTGTCCGGCATAGCCATTAGGCGAAGACGGAAGGCTGTACCATTCTTAATCTTTAATTAAGTTTCCCCAGCAAAACCTGGTACAGGCTAAAGCCCGTACCTACTTCATGCGAATAAAGCTCCAACCACAGAGGCACGGAGACACAAAGCAATCTGGGCATGGACATTCAATTTGTTGGAGTTCACAGCTTCAGCGTGTCTTGAGAATTTTGCTTTCCAACGATTTAAAACTACATTAGCCCAATCACATGTGGTCACCAACCCGCTCCAGGCATCCGGCTGCGGGTTGATTCTAAATACCATGCCAGGAAAGATGAAAAAATATATTTCATTCTTGATATTCCTGCTGATTGTCGCAGGTGCAACTGTTGGAGCACTCCTGTTTGCAGACGGGGCAATTGCCTATGCCAGAGGGCAGGAACTGAGTTTCATAGGAAGCCCTTTACTCAGCACATTTACTCCGGCTGTCGAAGCGACAGCTGGCGCCATAATGCTCTTGATATTTGGTCTCATGGCGCTCGCCCATACAAGAAAAATGACTAAAACAACCTGGTGTATATTTTCCATGTTACTAGTTTTATCCATATTGTTCTACGTTCGAATATACAGCAGCACATATACAAAATACCTATGGTATGAGAATTCGAAAATCTTGCTAGGCAAATACAAGCCAGACATGCTGATTGCATCTGAGTTTTTCAAGATTTCAAGCCAAAATGAATATTGCGTTTCTTTATCTAGAAGTCCAGGTATAATCAAATTCAGCAATGGGGACTGGCTGATAATCATGTATCACTCATTTCATCACGGATGCCTTGTCACAGGAAGGTGGAATAAAACCTGCTGTGCAGGAGATGCCATCCTGGCAATTGACAACAACGGAAATTTCTATAAAAATGACAGCCATATCTGCGATACTTTGCGTTTCTTTTCAGATAAAGACATTAAAACAAAGAATGATTTTCTTGAGTTGACTAACTATTGGAAAGAAATGGGAAGAATTAAAAAGTAATATCAACATGAAAAGCTTACATCTATTCATTACCACTGCGATTATCGCATCCACAGCTTTCGGATGCTGCCATGCCCCCGTTGTCTCCGACGGCTCCGTCAAAGACGCGTTTGCGGGGCACGAGGGGGCCTTTGTAATCATCGACTGCGCCAGCGGAGATGAAAGCGACTTCGGCGCGTCTTCGGAGAAACTCCCGCCCTGCTCCACTTTCAAGATATGGAATTCCCTGGCCGGACTTGAAACAGGAATCATCTACTCGCCCGACGAGGCCTTCTACAAGTGGGACGGCGTAAAGCGGTCAATCGCCGACTGGAACAGGGATCTGACTTTTAAAGAGGCGTTCCGCGTGTCCTGCGTCCCCGCATTCCAGGAGCTGGCACGGAAGATCGGCAGGGACAGGATGCAGGAATGGATAGACAAGATCGGTTATGGCGACCGCGACATCTCCGCCGGGATCGATGTGTTCTGGCTTCCAGCAAAAGACAGGAAGACCATCCTGATCTCACCGGAGGAGCAGGCCTGCCTGATCTCCAGACTCGTCACGGGCAGGCTTCCAGTCACCGAAAAATCAAAGAATGTCATCAGGGAAATCATGCTTGTCAGGAAAACTGACCGCGGAATCCTCTATGGAAAGACCGGGTCCGGTGCGGATGAATCTGGAAAATACAATCTTGGATGGTTCGTCGGCTACGTGGAGAGCGGAGGAAAGACATATGCATTCGCATGCTTCGGCAGAGGCGAAAACTTCATGGGTAAAGACGCCCGCACCATCGTTGAGAAGGTCCTGACTGGTTCAAAGCTTCTTTAGTATGACTGGCTTCGATGAAGCCGGCACTCATTCCATTGTCGTGCTGAAAACCAGGACGCGCTAAAGTTTACCTGCCTCTGGCAGCGCTGAAGGTTTATGCGCCTCAGGCGTGCGACCAGGGCCGTGAACTCCAACAATTGATTTACCCGTATGAAACGGTTATGTTATTCATTTGCCATAGAATAGAAATACCAAATCTGGAGAAACATGCCGGACAACTGGAAAAACATCCTTGTTCTCTTCCTCCTGTCCTGTTCCTCCATCATCTACGCAGATGACTTCGGAAGCTGGCCGTTCCAGGACATCCCTACGGCTGGAGCCTTGAAGATCTCCGATGGATGGCGCTTCGCCTGGGATGGAAAGGACCAGGGGATGAACGACGCCTGGTTCACCCCGGAATTCAAGAGGGACTCCTGGAAACCGGTAGCGGTTCCTG